>NZ_JBEYAL010000015.1:63787-208510 GCF_040631655.1 Streptomyces sp. NPDC019937 | reverse complement strand
CGCCAACGCACGCGACAACACCGCCCCCGACACAGCACCGTCACCAAGATCCAGCAACGTGATCCGATCCGGATGCTCCGACTGCGCCGACCGCACCAAACCCCACACCGACGCCACCGCCAGGTCACCGACAGCACCACGTGCCACCACGACCAGACGAGACCCCGCGAACCGCTCTTCCTCCAGCCACCCCTGAATGAATCCCAGGGCCTGCACCGCGGAAGCGTGGACGGAATCCACCACGCCCTCACCACGGTCCTCCGCCCCCACGACAGCCAACACCACATCCGGCACCGGGGCCTCAACCACAGCCAACGCGGCCAGATCCGCGCACCCCACCACCGAGATCCCCGCATCCCGCAGCCCGCCGCTCAGACCGCCGTCCGGGCCGACCACCGCAACCACCGACGGCCCGGCGTCCGTCCCCTCAGCCACCGGAGCCCACTCCACCCGGAACAACGAATCCCGGCCAACCGTCCGGCCATCACCGTCCGCCAGCTCATCAGCAGCAAGAGGACGCGTGACCAACGACGCGACGGACGCCACAGGACGACCCACCACATCCGCGACCGCGATGGAAACCGCCCCTCGCTCGCCGTACGACAGCCGCGCCCGCACCGTCGTCGCCCCGGAGGCGAACAACGACACACCCTCCCAAGCGAACGGCACGCCACCATCCGCTTCTCCATCGGTCAACACCGCGGCGTGCAGCACTGCGTCCAGCAGCGCGGGATGCACCCCGAACCCACTGACATCGGCGCCCTCGTCCAAAGCCACCTCGACGAAGAGCTCCGCGCCCAGCCGCCACACCGCCCGCAACCCCTGGAACACCGGGCCGTACTCGAACCCGGACTCGGCCCGGTTCTCATAAAAACCGTCCAGCTCGACCGGCTCGGCGCCCACCGGCGGCCACACCGCGGCATCGAACCCAACGCCGGGCAGCTCCTCCGCCGCAGCAAGGACTCCCGTGGCGTGCTGGACCCACGGCAGCTCGTCGGAGCCATCCGGCCGGGAAAAGACCTTCACCGAACGGCGACCGGAGTCGTCGGGGGCACCGACGAACACCTGGATCTGCACCGCGCCCCGCTCCGGCAACACCAGAGGCGCGGCAAGCGTCAGCTCCTCGACACGGTCACGCCCGACCTCATCGCCGGCCCGGATCGCCAGCTCCACGAACGCCGTTCCCGGCACCAGAACCCGGCCCATCACCACGTGATCGGCCAGCCACGGATGCGAATCCGCCGACAGGCGACCGGCGAACACCACACCGTCCGAGTCGGCCAACGACACCGCCGCACCCAGCAGCGGATGCTCAGCCGAGGCCAGGCCGGCAGCCCGTACGTCCCCCATCCCGGCCGGAGCGGTGGGCCAGAACCGCTGCCGCTGAAACGCGTACGTAGGCAACGCGACTCGCTGGGCTCCCGTGCCCGCGAAGAACGCCCGCCAGTCCACGGCCACACCGGTCACGTGGAGCCGCACCAGCGCCGCGACGGCAGCCGCCTCCTCCGGGCGGTCCTTACGCAGCACCGGCACCACCACGGCCTCGTCGGGCGCCGATTCCCGGGTCAGCGCCGACAGCACGCCGTCCGGGCCCAGCTCCACGAAGGTCCGTACGCCCTCGGCGCACAGCGCCTGGACGCCATCGGCGAACCGTACGGTCTCCCGCACATGCCGCACCCAGTACTCCGGCGAACACAGTTCGCCGACCGCGGCCACCGCACCCGTGAGATTCGATACCACGGGAACAGCCGGGTCGTGGAACTCCAGACCGGCCACCACAGCGCGGAAGTCCTCGACCATCGGCTCCATCAGCGCCGAATGGAACGCGTGCGAGACCCGCAGCCGGCTCGACTTCCGCCCCTGCTCCGCCAGCCGTGCGACCGTCTCGGCGACGGCGTCCTCGGCCCCGGCGAGCACGACCGACGACGGCCCGTTCACCGCCGCGATCGACACCCGGTCGGCCAACAGTGGCACGACCTCGTCCTCGGTGGCCCGCACCGCCACCATCGCCCCGCCGGAGGGCAGCTCCTGCATCAGTCGAGCCCGCGCCGCCACCAATCGGCACGCGTCCTCGAGCGACAGCACGCCCGCGACGTGGGCGGCGGTTACCTCGCCGATCGAGTGCCCGCCCACGAAGTCCGGTGTCACGCCCCACGACTCGACGAGCCGGAACAGCGCCACCTCGACCGCGAACAGCGCGGGCTGCGCAACACCGGTCCGATGGAGCGCCTCGGCGTCGTCGCCCCACATCGCCTCTCGTACGGGGCGATCGAGGTGGGTGTCCAGTTCCGCGAGTGCCGTGTCCAGAGCCTCGGCGAAGACCGGGAAGCGGGCGTACAGCTCCCGTCCCATGCCGATACGCTGCGCGCCCTGGCCACTGAACAGGAACGCCGACTTGCCGGCGCCCCGCTCCGCTCCCCACTCGGCGCCGTGGACGAGCCCGGGCGCCGACTGGTCCGTGGCCAGAGCGGTCAGCCCGGCGATGATCTCGTCGCGGTCGGATGCGACGAATGCCGCTCGGTGCGCGAACGCCGACCGGGAGGTGGCCAGGGAGAAGGCGGTGTCGAGGACGCCGTGTCCGGCGTCGGCCTCGTTCGCGACATCGACATCCGTGGCGGCGTCGGCGCCCAAGGAGGACAGCAGCCGTGCGGCCTGTGCCCGCAGGGCGTCGCGCGTACGTCCGGACAGCACCACCGGCACCGCGTTCGGAAGGACGGTCGGCGCCACCGCCCGTGCCGCCTCCGTTTCCGTCTGCGAGTCCGGTGCCTGTTCGATGATCACGTGCGCGTTGGTGCCGCTGATGCCGAATGACGAGACGGCCGCCCGACGCGGTTCTCCCGTCCCCGGCCATGCGACGTTCTCGGTGGCCAGGCGCACCGCGCCCTGGGTCCAGTCCACGTGGGAGGACGGAGTGTCCACGTGCAGGGTGCGCGGTACGGTGCCGTGCCGCATCGCCATGACCATCTTGATCACACCGGCGACACCTGCGGCCGCCTGGGTGTGGCTGAGGTTCGACTTGATGGAGCCCAGCAGCAGCGGACGGTTCTCGTCGCGGTTCCGGCCGTACGTCGCCAGCAGTGCCTGCGCCTCGACCGGATCGCCCAGGGTCGTGGCCGTACCGTGTGCTTCGACGGCGTCGATCTGGTCGGCCGACAAGCGGGCGTTGATCAGTGCCTGCTGGATCACCCGCTGCTGGGACGGGCCGTTGGGTGCGGTCAGGCCGTTGGAAGCGCCATCCTGGTTGACCGCGCTGCCGCGAACCACCGCCAGGACGGGGTGCCCGTTGCGCTCGGCGTCGGACAGTCGTTCCAGCACCAGTACGCCGACGCCCTCGGCCCAACCGGTGCCGTCGGCGGATTCGGCGAACGACCGGCACAGCCCGTCGGGGGACAGTCCACCCTGGCGGCTGAACTCGACGAAGGTCGACGGGCTGGACATGACGGTCACACCACCGGCCAGGGCCAGCGAGCACTCCCCCGCCCGCAGTGCCTGGTCGGCCAGGTGCAAGGCGACGAGGGATGACGAACAGGCCGTGTCCACGGTCAGCGCCGGGCCGGTCAGGCCGAAGGTGTAGGCGATCCGGCCGGACAGCACGCTGCCCGTGTTTCCGGTGAGCTGGAAGCCGTGTGCGCCTTCGGCCGCGCCGACCTGGTAGTCCTGGGCCATGGCTCCCATGAACACACCGGTCTCGCTGCCCCGGAGGGCTGTCGGCTCCACGCCGGCCTGCTCGATGGCCTCCCAGGCCGACTCCAGCAGCACGCGCTGCTGCGGGTCCATGGCGACCGCCTCGCGGGGCGAGATGCCGAAGAAGTCCGCGTCGAAATCGGTCGCATCGTAGAGGAAGCCGCCGGATGTGGTGGACGAGGAGGCGAGCGCTTCGGTGTCCCAGCCACGGTCGGTGGGAAAGGCCCCGATGCCGTGTTTGCCGTCGGCGACCAAGCGCCACAGGTCCTCCGGATTCGACACCCCGCCCGGGTAACGGCAGGACATGCCGATGATCGCGATCGGCTCCTGGGCCGACGCCTCCAACTCGTGCACCCGCTGCCGGGTCTGCCGCAGGTCGGCGGTAGCCCGCTTCAGGTAGTCCCTGAGCCTCTGTTCGTTGTCCATCTCAACTCATCTCGACAGCGGCTGACCGCAGCCCGAAACAGCGATGGCAGCGGACAAGAGGTGGTCGGTGTGCGGGTCCTACCGCTCGGTGGAGCCTCAGGGCTTCCGCACGGCGGCAGGTCGGGCGGTAGGACGACCGGGGCGCGGTCGTCCGTACGGGGGCTCCCGAAGGTTCACCGGCGGGCCCGGTCCCGGCTGGGCCGAGTCGCGGTACCCGGCCGCCTCGCTGCGGGCGGCTTGTCCAACCCTCTTGCTCCAGCTGACATGCGAGGAGTCTCGTGCGGGGGTGACGGGAAAAACCTTAGTAACTGCCGGGACCAGCACCGGCGTCGTGTCCGGGGAGGGGATGGGAACGGTCGGCGGCCGTGCCCGCCGCGGAGTCCGGTGCCGGCCCGGCTATGCGGTTGCGGGCCGGCAGCGCTGCCTCAGACGGCCATGCCGTTCTCGTTCTCCCGGCCGATGGGAGGAACTATCTCCATGAGCTGAGTGCGGCCCGCGACACCGAGCTTGCGGTACACCTTCGTCAGGTGTTTCTCCACCGCGCGCAGGCTGATCCGGAGCTCGGTGGCGATGTTCTGGTTGCTCTTCCCGGCCGCCACCAGCAAGGCGATCCGGCGCTCGCTCGGAGTGAGCGCCACGTCGACCGCAGCCGTCCGCCGGCTGTCCGGCCGATCGCCCGCGCGGTCGGTCTCGGGGGACTGCGGCATCTGCTCGTTCCGGGCGAGGTGCTCGGCGGTGGTGGCATGGCTGGGGGCGAACAACTGGACTCCGAGCAGCAGCTGTGCCTTGACCATCGCCATCCGGTCGGGGGAGGCATTGAGGCCGTCCACCGCGCGCAGCGCCAGCTCGATGCCCTTCTCGCCTTTGGTGACGTCGGCCCAGACGCGCAACGTACGGCCGACCACGCTGGGGGCGCCCCACACCACCGCCTGTTCGTACTCGCGGGCGATGAGGTCGTGCGCGAGGTCCTGGCGGCCGAGCCGGTATTGCAGCTGCGCGGCCCACGAGCGCCAGGGCAACACGGCGGGATTCGTCCAGCCCATGAGTTCGTGTTCGCGCCCGGCTTCAAGTATGTGGTCCAGCGCGACGGCGGTGTCACCGGCAAGCAACGCGAGCATCCCGTCGACCACGTGGCCGAGCCAGCGGGCGAGCAGTGCGTTGTCCTGTGCGCGATACCGGGCGAGTGCGTCGCCCGCCGCAGCGGGCGGGTCTCCGCCCGCGATGACCAGCGCCAGTGCCTCGCAGCAGCGTCCCGTCACCGGGGTGAATTCGGCGTCGGCGCGTTCCAGCGTACGTGCGGCCATGAGTGCCGCGTCCGTGTGCCGGCCACGTCGCGCCAAAGCGAATGCCCGTTCCGCGTCGGCGATCAGAGTGTCCGGCTTCCCCCCGCCATTGGCCTTGAGGGTCGCCATGGCCATCGAGGCGAGCCAGATGTCGACTTGGTCGAACAGGTCGGCTGCGAGCATGGCCCGTACCGCCAACGGCACAGCCGTGCGCAGATCCTCCGCGGTCGGCGGCTCGGCGAGCACCACGTGGCGGGCCAGCGCGGCCACCGCGCCGGAGTCCTTTCCGGCGAGCATACCGGCGTAGGAGAGCACGGCGGCCCGGTCCCGGGCGGGGGCGCTGCGTACGTCCCGGGGGGTACCTTCGAGCCGGAAGGCGCGGACCGTCTCCGTGAACCACCGGACGTGTCCGAGGTGCGTGACGCGCAGGCGCGCGTCGAGTGCGAGCGCGGTCTCGCGAGCCGAGCCCTCCAGCAGCGCGGGGTCACCCAGCCCGGCGGCCGCATCGGCTAGTTGGGTGGTGAGTCCGGAGGGCGGCAGCTCGCAGGCCAGTACGGGGATCCTGACGAGCTCGCGGGCCCGGCGTGCCGGTGTCGCCAGCCCCGGCAGCGCCTGCACCAGGCGACGCAACGAACTGACGGGGTCAGAGGCCAGCTCTGCTCCGGCCAGGTCCACGAGCAGTTCGGCGCGGCCGCCGCTGTGATGGGGGGAGCCGAGCAGCGCCCGCAGCAGGTACTTCCGTGCGAGATCGGGGTTTTTGTTCGCCAATGCCGTGCGCGCGGCCTCCCGCAGCACCTCGATCTGCCAGCCGCCGGGCGGGTCACCCGCGGCCAGCACATGCCCGGCCACCTCTTCGGGGGGCCTGCCCGCCGCGTGCAGGACCTGCGCGGCCCTGGCGTGCCAGGGCATGGCGGCCGTGTCGAGGGAGTGCGCGACGGCCTCGCCGATGGCGTCGTGAGCAAAGCGGGGTACGGGGCCGGAGTCGAGCAGTCCCACCGATTTCAGCGCGCCGAGGGCGGCCGTGCCGTCCTCGGCGGTGAGTTCCGCCATGGTGAACAGCAGCCCGCTGTCGGTCCGCGGACCGACGACCGCGAGCGCTGTGGCGATCTCGCGTTCTGCCTGGGGCAGTTCGGCCAGGGCGCGCACGGCCTGTGTGCCGATCGCGGCGGGGCGCAGCGCCCGTACATCGTCCGGCCGGGGAGGCCACCGGGTTCGGCGGAGCTCCTGCAGCAGGGCGGTGAGGAACAGCGGCCTGCCGCCGGAAACCTCGGCGCAGGCCCGAATGAGCGCGCTCTCCGGCTCACCGAGGAATTCTCCGGCCATGGCGGATATTCCGTCCGGTGACAGTGACCGGAGGGCCACGCGTTCCGTGGCGGCGGCGAGGAATTCCTTCAGTGGCGGCGAATGCGCCGCCGAATCGGCCGAATGCGGCGCCACGGCCACGATCACGACCGGCGCGCCGGCGAGTTTCTCACCGATCAGCGCCAGCCAGCGCAGGGAGTTGGCGTCGACCCAGCGCAGGTCGTCGATGAGTAACAGCACCGGCACGGCGTCAGCCAGGCCGAGCAGTACGTCGCGCAGGCGGAGCGCCTCGCTCTCCTCGGTGGCGCCGTCCGGCGGGGAGGCGCCCGGACGCAAGCCGTGGAGCACACGCCGGGCGACTCCGAACGGCACGTCACTTTCGGAGCGGGCACCCTCGGCCCGCAGGACGAGCGCCTCGGACGGTGACGTCCGCCTGGCGAGTTCGCCCAGCAGCGCCGAGCGTCCGGACCCGAACGGGCCCGATACGGTCACGAGCGCACCCCGCCCGTCCCGGGCGCCATCGAGGAACCGCTGGATGACGGCGAGTTCCCGCGTACGTTCAAGCAACACAGTCCCGTCCTGTTCGGTCAGCACAGTCCGTCCTGTTGGTTCTCTGGTGTACCGGTCCGGCACCGCGGGCGGAAGAATCAGGAGGAGACGTATTCCGGGCGCACGCGCGGCGGCCACTGCCCCACGGCGAAGACGCCCATGGAGTAGCCCTTCGAGATCAGCGCGGGCCGGTTGGTGACCTTGAGCTTCCGCAACAGGGAGGCGACGTGGTATTCGACACCGCCACGGCTGAGGAACAGCTTCGCCGCCAGTTGCACCGTCGACTCGCCCGCGGCCACGCCCTCGAGGATGCGGGCGTGCACCGGGCTGAACAGCTTCCGGCGGCCGGTGACCATCTGCGGGCCGGTCTCGGATTCCTGCGGTTGCACCAACACCATGATCGTGCCGACCCTGCCCGCACTCCCGCGCACCGCGATACCGGTCATCTCGCCCAGGAAGACCGACTCCTCGGCACCCATCGCGACGATCTGATCGGCGAAGCGCGGATTCTGACCATCGGCCAGGCGAATAAATTCGTTCTTCATTTTGCCCTGCACACTGGGGTGCAGAAAATCGCAAATATTACGCCCACGCACATGCCCAGAACCGCACCCGAACTGTTGGGCGAACAAGCGATTTGCCTCTAGGACGCGAAATTCTAGGTCGAGATTCGCTATACACATCCCAGACTGCTCGAACAGGGACAAGTAAATTTCGCGATACTGCTCCGAGCACCGATCCTGTGTTTCAGCGGAGATAATCTCTTTGGACACGAGGCCAGAGTTACTCACAAGATTTCGGCCATTTCTCTCAGGTCGCATGGGTCGATTATCCGGAAGCGACTTAATCCCCGTGTTCGACCCCCGTCGAGCGCTTCCCGGATAAGTCATCGTCCATACGCAAAAGAAAAAAGTCAAGCGTTTTGAGTTGACTGGAAGTTAATTCGCTTAAGACTGCGGCCCCCGCACCACACGGTTCGGTACGGCACGGTTCGGTATGACGACACCATCCCTGACCTGCAAAGATGTGACCTGCGTCACTCAGAGTGGGCGAAGTTTCACACTTCAACAACGAGGCGAACCCAACGCGACCGCCCACCTGACCAGGCGCGTTCCAACATGCGATCGGGGATCCACGGGGTCATCGCGTCACCAGCATCCGTTATTCACCTACACGCAACACCCAGAAACAACCGGAGGATTACACGAGAAGCCACCTCGCACCGAAAATAACACCTGTAAACGGACAAAACGAGGGCTACCCTCAAGCGAGCAGGTCCGGATTCAAAGCCACGTGCCGGAGCAATTCTTCCGCCACACAGCACTCATTCGCCATGGCCATGAACTCCGAGTGCCTCGACGAGCGCGGAGCGTCCCGCGATACCCAGCTTGCGGTAGGAGTTGGTGAGATGCTTCTCCACCGCGCGTCTGCTGATCTCCAGTTCGGCAGCGATCTCCTGGTTGCTGCGACCACGCGCGGCGAATTCGGCCACCGTGGCCTCACCACGGGTCAGTACGGACCTGACGACCGGAGCCGAGGTGGACGTGACGCCTCTGACCAACCCGCCGCCATGCTCCCCCACGCTGAATGTCTGCGACTGCTCGACCAGCCGGCGACCCCGGACGAGCAACTGATCGCCCTCCGCCGGCGCGGCACTCTGCAAGCGCTTCCCGAGGGTGACCAGGGTCCGAGAGAGTTCGAGCGGGCTCTCCGCGTCG
The DNA here is from genome assembly GCF_040631655.1 of Streptomyces sp. NPDC019937. Classification (NCBI taxonomy): domain Bacteria; kingdom Bacillati; phylum Actinomycetota; class Actinomycetes; order Kitasatosporales; family Streptomycetaceae; genus Streptomyces; species Streptomyces sp. NPDC019937. The sequence continues at coordinate 199,548 of NZ_JBEYAL010000015.1, read as the reverse complement.
TGCAGCACGTCCACCGCCTGCCGCAGCAGCTCGATCCCCTTCGGGCCATCGGTCACGGCACCCCATGTGTGCAGCGCGCGGCCGAGCGCGGTCGGCGCGCCCCACGCCAGCGCGCGCCGGTGGTTCTCCTCGGCCAGCTCGATCGCCTCTTCGGGCCGCCCCAGCCGGTGGTGCAGCAGCGCGGCCGAGACCTGCCACATCGACACCGCCGACCCGACCCATCCGGCCCGGTCGAGCACGCGGCCGCAGTCGAGGAACTGCGCCAGCGCCGCGGGCAGGTCCTCACGGGCCGCCGCCAGCCTGCCCCTCAGACACCGCCGCATCATGAACATCCGCAGGTCCGTGTCCGATCCGGCGATCTCCAGTACCCGTTCGGCCAGCGTGTCGTCTTGCAGCTCAAGCGCGAGCGTGCCGACCGCGATGGCCGGCACCAGCATCGTTTCCGGCTTGTCCCGGTCCGCCAGCTCCAGCCCGCGCAGCGCACATTCCCGAGCCACGACGATGTCCCCGCGGCCGAGCAGGACGAGGCCGCGCTGCGCCTCGATCAGGGCGGCGAGCGCCGGCTTGGTCTGCCGCTGGGCGTGGGCCAGCGCGGCATCGAGCCAGGACGAGGCGATATCCCCGGCATCGGCGACGAGCAGCATCCACGGCAGGATCTGAAGGGCCGCGCTCATCGGCGCGGAGTGAGTCGGTTCGTGGTCGAGGACCTGCTGGGCCATTCGCACGATGTTCCGGGTGCCGACCTGCCCGTTCAGCGTCGCGGCCCGCATCAGTACCACGCACAGTTCACGTTCCGCGCCACTGCCCAGTGCGGCGTCACCACGGAGTTCCGCCAGCCGGTCGCCGGCCGACGCCAGCGCTTCGGGATCCTGGATCGCCGCATAGCGCGAGCGCGCCTCCAGTCGAAGGGCGACCTCCCTGTCGTAACCGCGCAGCGTGCCGGGATCATCGAACCGGGCAGAGACCTCACGGACGAGGTCGGCGAGCCGCCGGTCGCAGCCCGCCATGTGCAGCGGGGTCCGGGACACCACCTCGGCGCGCCTGCGGTGATCCGGCATCAGGCGCGCGGCCTGTTCGATGTGGCGGACCGCCGAGGCCGGATCGGTGTCCCATTCGACGGCGGCCAGCTCGACCAGCAGATCGGCCCGCTCGCGGCCGGCCATGGGCAGATCCAGCAGCGCCCGGCGCAGGTAGCGGGCGGCCGCGTCCGGGGCGCCCCGCCTGCGTGCGGCCACCGCCGCGGCTCTGAGCTGGTCGACCTCCCAAGCGTCGCGCACCGTGTCAACGTGCAGCAGCTGCACGGCGATCTCCTCCGGCCCGGCTCCGTACTCGTCCAGCAAAGCCGCCGCGGCCTGGTGCAGGCGCGAGCTCTCCTCCGCTCCCAGCGATTCCGTGATAACGCGGGTCAGCACGGGGTCGTGCACCGCGAGCCGGCCGGATCCGCTGAGCAGCCGGGCCTTCCACAGCACCGACCGTGCGGCGGCACACTCGTCCCGGCTCAGCCCGCTCAGCCGTACGACCAGGTCTTCGGTGGCCTGGTCCGCCAGCACCACCAGCGCCTTCGCGAAGGCGTGGACGACACGGTCGCGCCGCAGCAGGCGCAGCAGCCTCTCCCGCCGGAACGACTCACCGAGTTCGCGTACGCGTTCCACTTCCACCGCGCTGCCGCGCAGCCGCTGCGCCTGAGCGCGGTCGAGCAGCACACGGAGCTCCTTCGGGCTGCCGCTGGTGAGGTCGTGGCAAGCGGCGGCGAACTCGCTGTCGGATCCAGCGCCGAACCGGTCCACCATCAGCCGAGCCGTCGCCTGCTCGGAAAGCGCTTCCGCGCGCAGTCGGTAGGTCGCCGCGTCCGCGATCTCCCGGACGAGCGGGTCACGCGAGCTCCCGCCGTCCTGCAGCACCACGCCGATGAGCACCCGCATGCCGCCCAGTCGCGCGGCCAGGAAGGCCAGCGCGCGCAGCGATGCCTCGTCCACCCAGTGCAGGTCGTCGACCGCGACAACCACCGTGCGGGCGGCGCTGAGACCGGTGAGTGCCGTGTGCAGGCCGTGCAGCACGGAGGCGAGCGTATCGATGCCGAGCTCGTCGCCCGGGCTCCTGCCGACCGCACCGGACAGCACGCCGAGCATCGCCCGGGACGCCTCGGGGACCAGGTGATCCCGCGCTGCGAGCAGGGGCAACACCAGTTCGCGTACGACTCCGAGCGGGAACTGACGCTCGCTCTGCGCACCGCCGGAGCGCAGCACGTGCGCGCCGGCGTCCTCGCCGAGCCGCACCAGCTCGCGCAGTAGCGCCGTCGTGCCGGCTCCGGCCTCACCGTCGATCAGCAACAGTGCGCCCTCACCGGACTCCACCTCGAATACGGCCTTGCGCAGGACCGTCAGTTCGGGTTCGCGCTCCAGCAGCATGAACTCAGCCGTTCCGGCCCGTGGGGGTCAGGTGGGCCACCAGTTCGGCTCTGCCCTTGGCCCCGAGCTTGCGATAGATCTTGGTCAGCCGCAGCTCCACGGTCCGCGTGGCGACCTGGAGTTCGTCGGCGATCTCGCGGTTGGCAAGGCCCCCGACGACGAGCCGCGCGACATCACGCTCGGGCTGGGACAGCCCGGCGAGTGAGGATGCCGGTACGTTCACCTGTTCCCGGACCGGGGGGCGTGGGAGTTCGACGCCGAGCTCGGCCAGCATCTCCACCGTCTGGCCGCACATCCGGCCGACGGCGTCGCCGGTGCCCCAGCGGTCCAGTACGGCATGCTCCTCCGCGCGCAGCCGGGCCGCGGTCTGCGGAGCGTCGAGCATCTGGTGGGCCACCGCGGCTGTGCAGCGCCAGGGCAGAACCATGGGATTCTTCCAACGCCGCGCGCTCAACAGCCGGCCGCACTCTTCCAAGAGCACCAGAGCGTCTTCGGGTTCGCCGGTGACCAGGCCGAGCTCCGCCTTGGCGTAGAGCAGGAAAGCCCAGCCGATGCCCTGGTCGGCGGTGTGAGCGAGCGGGCGGGTCGCCAGTCGCCGCGCCCGGTCCAGCCTCCCGCAGCGGATCTGGGCCATGATCTCGCTCGCCACATGCCTCGCTGCCAGCGCCGGATGCCAGGATTCCAGCGGTAGTTCCCGCGTCGCGGTGGCCAGGTCTCGAAGTCCCTCGTCGGGGTGGTGGAGGCGCAGCGCGGCGCCCGCCCGGTAGAGCAGCGCCCGCGCCGCGGTCGCCCGGGCGCCCCGTCTGCGTGCGTCGGCCACCACGGCGTCCAGACCCTCCATGCCCATGGCGACGTCGTCGGCGCACAGCAGCGCGCAGGAGGCCGCGATCCGGCACATCGAGGGCACGTCGCTCGACGCGTCGAGCGCGGCCTGACCCAGCTTCCGTGCCCGGTCGCGTTCCTGTGCCAGCCTGGCCAGCTGCCAGGCGCGCGCCCCGGCCTGAGCCGGGTCGGCCGGGCGACGGGCCGGGGCGGGCAGCGGGGCGACCGGGGTCTCGGGGTCCGTGCCCGCCTCCTCCCCCGCGAGCCAGCCCAGCGCGCTCAGCGGGGACAGTTCGTCCTGGGACATCGAACCAGCCGACGTTTGGTGCAGTTCGGAGATCACCCGCCGTGCCGTCTCGACGTCACCACGGCTGAGCAGCAAGTCGGCTGCCCGGACCACGGAGGGCCACGCGTCGCTGTTCGCGTAGCGTACGAGAACGTGCCGGAGCCTTCCGTCACTGGCCTGGGGCGAGTGCACGACCTCGATCGAGGCGAGCCGCGTGAGCAGGTGCGCCCGGTCGGCGTCGTTCATCGGCTCCCGCAGTGCGCGGCGCAGCGCCGCGGCCGCAGCGTCCGTTCTGCCCCGCCGCATGCGGTACACGGACGCTTCGGCCAGGGTCTTCCCGGCCCAGGGCAGGCCGGAAGCCGGCGCGTTGCCCAGGAGATCGGCGACCGTGTCGACCCCGGCCCCGATTTTCCGGGCCAATTCCGCCGCTTGCAGGTAGAGGTTTTCGCGCTCGGAGGCGGTCATTGCCGCAAGTATCTCGGCGGCGAGGCGAGGACAGGGCACCCGCGGTGCGTCGGGGTCGACCACCAGCCCCGCGCCGAGGAGGGTGTCGAGCGCGCCGTCCAGTCTGGCAGCACGCAGTCCGGCCAGGGAACCGGCGATCTCGAATTCGAAGTTGCTGCCGACGGCGGCCAGTACGCGCAGCAGGGCGAGCGCGTCGGCGGGCATGCTCACCATGGCGCGGTTGGCCCGTACGGACCACGCGGTCCAGGATGCCTCGATCAGCTGCGGAATCCGCTCGGCGTCCAGCGGCAGGTTCCGGGCGGTGAAGTAGTCTGCGACGCCGCGCAGCATGGCCGGGCGGCCACACGTCATATCGGCCGCGACGGCGGCCACTCTCGCGCCGACCTCACGACCCGTCAGTGTTTCCAGCAGCTGCCGGGAGTTGGCCGCGGACAAGGAGGCCAGCGGGATCTCCCGCATCGCGGCGAGACCCGCGTCGTCCAGGCGGTAGTCCTCGCCGAGAAGACGGGAGAGCGGACCGTAGGAGGAGCCGATCAGCAGGACCGGGGCGTGGTGCGCGCGGCGGGCCATCGCCGCGAACCAGCGCAGCGACCATATGTCGGCCCATTGCAAGTCGTCCACGGCGAGCAGCAGCGGACGGTCAGCGGCGAGCGCCAGGAACTCGTCGCACAGCAGCGGCACCGAGGCGGCGAAGTGGCCGTTACGCATACAGACGGTGGCCAGTTCGACCATCCGTGACGGCGGGTGGAGCCCGGCGAACAGCTGGGTCAGCGCGGCGTAGGGGACCCGCGACTCGACCGGCGAGCAGCGCGCGAAGCCGACGGCGGACCCGAGTGCGCGTGCCCGGTCCACCGCCCGGTGCAGCACCGCGCTGCGTCCCACCCCGAGCGGGCCGGTCACGCACGCCATGCCCGACCCGCCGGCCTCGAGCGTCGCGATCAGCTCCTCCAGCACGGTCAGGGCACTCCGGCGGCCTACGAATTCGTCCGCGGCGAGAGAAGGTGCGGGACTCATCGTGACACGTGCCCGGGATGTGTCACCGCGGCATGGACAGGCGCAGGGAGTGCTGCGACGTTGAACCGCGCGTGATAATTCCGCATGTACGCCTCTCGCATCACTCGCACCAGCGATCCTTGATGAAGTCAATACACCGGAGATTACAACCGTGCTGGTGACCGTACAGCATCGCTCGAGTAACGCCGAGCTTTCCTTGAGGTTATGACAATTTCTACGCGCATGGATGGGACTCATTCCGCACAAGGACCCCGAAATGATGGCCCTTTCCTCTCAAACCATTACCAGAATGGCCCTTATGTCTTCCGCAAGGCGCGGGCGAGCTCCCGCCTGCCCCGGATGCCGAGCTTGCGGTACACGCTCGTGAGGTGGAACTCAACGGTCCGTTGAGTGAGGAACAGCGACTCGGCGATCTCCCGGTTGGTCGCCCCCGCGATGGCCTGCTCGGCGACTCGGCGCTCGCTGCCGCTCAGTGTGTCGGCGGGCGAGGCGGTGCTGCGGCGCAACCTGCCGCCCGCCTCGCTCAGCGCGGACAGCGACTGGTTGAGCTGTAGCTGGTCCCCGCACAGCACGGCCAGGTCGATCGACCGGCGCAGCCGCTCGCGCGCGCCCTCGCCGTCACCCCTGCGGTACAGCCTGCGGCCCAGCAGATACTCGGCCCTGGCCTGCTCCCACCTGCCGGGCGAGTCCGCGAGCGTGTGCACCGCGTCGGTCAGCAGGTCGATGCCGGCGTCGCCCGCGGTCAGCACCCCACGGGCCATCCTCAACATGCCCAGGGCCCGCCTGGTGCCCCAGTGGTGCACCGATTCCTCCACTCCTTCGATGAGGTCCAGTCCTTCGTGGGGGCGGCCGAGTTCGGCGAGCACGTCCGCCGCGTCGAACCACCAGGGCGCCAGCACGGGGTTGCGGATGTCCCCTTCGGCCAGGCTGTCTGCGCACCGGTAGAAGTGGGTGAGGGCGCCTTCCAGGTCACCCAGTGCCGCCCGGCCCCGCGCCCGCGCCATCACGTACCAGTGGTATTCCAGAGTGAATCGGTCCAGCCGCGGCCGAGTGATGAGGTCGAGCACCTCCTGCGCCCGCGCGGGCTCCCCCCGGCGGATCAGCGCCGAGGCGAGCGCGGTCTGTGGCATCACCACGTTCGGAGCCCAGGACTCCTGGAGCACGACGTCGAAAGACAGTTGCGCGTCGGAAAGCGCCTCACTCACGTTGCCCGCCCACTGGTAGACCTCGGCACGGGTACTCCTGCCGAGAGTGTGCGTCCACGCCTCACCGGTGCGCTGCGCGTGCTCGATCAGGGCGGTGAGCGCGTCCAGCGCGGGATCGATCTCGTCGGCGAGGTAGAGCGAGAGGCTGGCGCCCAGCACCGCCCATCCGCCCGGTGCGACATCGCCGATGCGCAGGACTTTCTCCGCTTGGGCCGCGACCTCGGTGGCGGGCCTGCCCTGGAAGGTGCCGAGCGAGGACAGCATGGCCAGCAGCTGTCGCTCCTCCGCGGTGTCCCCCTGCGGTGGTACGTAGTCGCGGAATCGCCGCCCCACTCTGTGCACGGTGGATTTCTCGTCGAGGCCGGAAATCAGATACGCGAACTCGACGAGCGTGCGCAGCGCGCGGTCCGCCGGGGTGGCTTCCGCACCGTCCTCGGCGCCGATCGCGTCGATCAGCTCGTCCACCAACTCGAAGGCCCGCAGGGAGTTCTGCACTTCCAACGAGGTCAGGGCGTACTGCACCACGAGCGGGGCTCGGGTGCGCGGATCATGTACCAGGCCCAGCGCGTGCTCCAGATGCTCCAGCGCCTTTGCGGGCTCGCTCTGCCCGAGCACCCTGGCCAACGCGGCCAGCAAGGTCACGTCGTCCGGGTCGTGCTTCAGCGCCTGCGACAGGTAACGCGCGGCCGCGGCGGGCGCTCCCCGGTGCTCCGCGCTCTCCGCGGCCGTCAGCAGCACTCCGACCATCCAGGGCGCCGGGTCGCCAGGCAGCAGCATCAGCTGGACCGCGACCTCCTCGGCCGGGCGGCCGGAGTCGTTGAGCAGCCTGGCGGCCCGCTCGCGCAGTGCCACCCGCTCGTCCGCCGACGTGGTGTCGAGCACCACGCTCCGGATCAAATCGTGCGCGTAGTCGAGGCCGTCGCCGAGCAGCAGATCGTTGGCGCGCAGGACCTCCACCGCCGCTGCCGCCGGGCCCGGCTGTGTCCCGGCCAATGCCGCGATCGTCTCGATGGTCTCACCGCCCAGCACCGCGATGGCCGTGGCGACCGCGTACGCGTCCCTGGGGAGCCGGTCCAGCAGCGAGCGCGCGACGACATCCCATCCGAGCTCGTCGAGCAGAGCCGTCTGCTCGGCACCGGGCGAGATCTCGTCACCGCGCAGGCGGCTGACCACCCGCTGTACCAGGAACGGATTACCGCCGGTGATCTCAGCGCATTTGGCGGAGAACGCCGAGCCGAGTTCACGGTCGAAGGCCCGGTGCAGCATTTCGCCGACGGCCTCGGTGGTCAGCGGCGGCAGATCGACGATCAGACAGCTGAGGGTGTCGCTGATCTCATCGAGCACCTCGGGCCGGGACCGCTCGTGGCCGGTGCGCTGGGTCATCAGCACCATGAGCGGCAGGTCCTCCGCGCGGCGCAGCAGGAATCCCAGCCAGCGCAGGGACGCCTCGTCGCACCACTGGACGTCGTCGATCGCCAGCACCACCAAGCCGTCGGCGCTGAGCCCGGCGGTGAGCCAGTGCAGGCCGTGCATGACCGAGTACGTGTCGGTGGGACCGGTCTCGTCCGTGCGGTCGGGAAGCAGGGCGGGCAGAGCGAGCCGGGCGCTCCCGCTGAGCAGTGGCGAGCTTTCGGCTCCGTCCTCGGTGAGGAGCAACGGCTCGAACAGGCCACGAACCGTCTCGTAGGCGGCCGAACCGCTCTCCGGGCATTTGACGGTCAACACTGTCCGGGCGATGGGAGTGAGCTCGTCGAGCGCGACGGAGAGGAGCTTGGTCTTGCCGATGCCCGCCGGGCCGCGCAACAGGACTGCCTGGCCCGCGCCGGACGACGCACCGCGTGCACGCTCGACCAGGAGAGACCGTTCCCAGTCGCGGCCGGCCAGTTCCGTGGCCGGTTCGGACTGCGGACCACTGCGCGCGACCACCGTGACTCCTCTTGCTCCGGCGACGGCGGTTGGGCGTCCTCAAGCGGCCGAAAACACTGGGCCGCCGCTTGGATGATCAGTACGCCGCGATCGTACCGCTTCGCAGGGCGCGATTCACACGGTCAGCACGCGCGGACCCGCCCGCTCGATATCCCTCGTCACATGGAAGTTGGCCCGGTCGCCGGTGATCAGCACGTCGATGTCGGCAAGGTTGCCGAATTGGGCGAAATGAGTATGGCCGATCTGGGTGTGGTCGGCCGGCACGACGGTGTGCCGGGTCGCCGAGATCGCCGCGCGCTTGACCATCGCCTCGGAGGGGTCGGTGGTGTTCAGGCCGCGTACGAGCGAAATCCCGCCGGGGCGGAGCCAGGAAGGCGACGTGGATATAGATCTCGCTCGGCAGGCGCAAGGCCCAACTGTCGACCGCGGCGAGCGGACGGGACTTGATCCGGCCGCCGACCGGCATCACGGTGATATCGCCCTTGCCGGTGAGAGTCAGGGCGACGTCGATCGCGTTGGTGACCACAGTGAGCTGCCGGTCGACCGGTATGAGGTCCGCGAGTTCGCCCATCGTTCTGCCCGCGTCGAGCAAAATGGCGCCCGTCTCGGGAACGTATTCCATCGCGGCCTTGGCGATACGCCGCCGCTCGGTGAGCGTCACCGGGTGGCAGGCGGGGAGATCCGTCTCGGCCGACCCCGCCGTCACCGGGATCGCTGCACCGTGCACCCGGCGCAGCAGACCCCGCCGTTCGAGCAGCGTCAGATCCCGGCGCAACGTCTCCGTGGTGATGTCGAACCGCGACTACGGGTGCCGGTACATCATCCACGCAGGTCGGAAGCCTGATCACGGATCTTCGGCTCTCCTTGTCATTCGCCCCACGTACTTCACCCGCACAGGGCCCCGGCGGCATCATGATCTGTCGTGCTGCCGCGCCTGGCCTCGCCGGCCTGCTCCACCACCTCCCCGAAGACAGACCGCGGCACCTTCTGCCGCTGGTCCGCCCCGAGACGGTGTCGCACTGACATCGCGAGCTCCTCAGGCGGCGCCATGCCGCGGCCTGCGTACCCAGGCGACATGGACGCTCACCCACCATCCGGTCGATCCGCACCCTGGGCCCCCGCCTGGCCAGGGAGAATGCCACGTGGGGATATCGCCGGATCCACGACGAACTCGCAGCCCTGGGGATCAAAGTCGCCGCCCCCACCGTCCGGGAAATCCTCCGCGATCACGGCATCCCACCCGCCCCGAACGCCCGTCCCTGGCCGGGCGTTCGGCCCCGACACAGCTCACCATCAAGGTGGGCAGGACACAAACAGTCGCCGGGACCGAACAACTCGGCCCCGACATCAGCGTCCAGTACTTGTAGCGCCGGAACCACTACTCCAGTCCGCATGTGGTCCAGGACCTCCCGGCGGAGAGTGCCGATCACTCGTTCGCGCGAAGGCGTCGGTGTACGTGCTGTCGCGGTCCCGGATGAGGAAGCGCAGCAAGTCCATACGTATGCCCAGGTCGGTGGCGAGGTTGCGGGCCTGCTGGGTGGTCCAGGCCGCGGTCGGGTGTGCGGTGACGCCGGCGATGTGCGGGCGCCGGGTGCGGTGCTCGAGGAAGATCAGGGCGTACAGGCGGTGCGGGCTGATGGTGTCGATGTGGAGGAAGTCGCAGGCGATCAGACCGGTCGCCTGCGTAGAGAGGAACTCGCGCCAGGTCGGGCCAGTGTGGCGGGGTGCGGGGTCGATTCCTGCGGTGTGGAGGATCTGTCAGACGGTTGAGGCGGCGATCGGGTGTCCGAGCCGGGCCAGCTCATCCTGGATCCGGCGATGGCCCCATCGGCTGTTCTCGCGAGCGAGGCGCAGCACGAGCTTCTTGATGGCAGCCCTGCCTGGGCGGCCGCCCGGGACCGCGACGGCGTCGGGAGTAGTCCCATCGGCGGGCGACGAGCCTGCGGTGCCAGGCCAGCAGCGTGCTCGGTGTGACCGGGAAGACCTTGGCCCAGCGGCGGCGGGGAATCAGCGAGGACAGGGAGGCGAACCAGAGACGCTCCGCAGTCTCGTACCGTACCCGCCCCCGCAGCTGGCCGTCGCACCACAGCGTTTTCGTGCCGCAGGACGAGAAGCTCAGCCTCCTTCGAGGTGTCCCGCCGTAGGAGCACTGCTGGGACAGAGAGAAGACATCAAGTCATCCGATAGAGATATCCGAGCCCCACACGGCGCCAAGGGCACGGGGCAGGCCCGGCTCACCCGGTCAGAGTGAACACTCGCTCCGCCGTCCGGTGGGCGATCGCCGTGCGCTGGTCGTCGGTCAGCGGGGTGGTCCGCAGGAAGTCCACGGCCGCCTTCGGGTCCTCGTACGGGTAGTCGACCGCGAACATCACGCGGTCCTCGCCCACCGCGCGCAGGGCCAGGCCCAGGACGTCCGGGTCGTCGATGCCGCTCGTGGTGAGCACGAAGTTGCGGCGGAAGTACTCGCTCGGTGTCAGTGACAGCCGTGGCATCGGCGTCGCCGCGCCGGCCGTCGCGGCGGCGAACGCGTGCCGATTGTCGATGCGCCGCAGCCAGTACGGAATGCCCTCGCCGAGGTGGCCGAGTACGACGGTCAGCCCTGGGTGACGGTCCAGCGTGCCGCTGAGGATGAGCCGCATGGCGTGCAGGCCGGCCTCGGCCTGGTAGCCCCAGATCGCCCCGAGCAGCCCATGAGGCCGGTAGGCGTCGAGCATGCTCGGCACCCGGGGGTGCAGATAGACCGGGGCCCCGCTCGCCTCGGCCGCCGCCAGCAGCGGGGCGAATCGCGGCTCGTCCAGGTAGTGCCCGCCGGTGTGGGAGTTGATCATGATGCCGTTGAGGCCGAGCGTGCCCATGGCCCGTTCGATCTCGGTGGCCGCTGCCTCCGGGGCCTGCGGAGTCACCGTGGCCAGTCCGCCGAACCGGCCCGGGTGCCGCCGTACGATCGCGGCCAGCGCGTCGTTGAACTCCCGGGCCAGCGGCACCGCGTCGGCCGCCGGGTACGCCTGCACCCCGGGCGGGTTCAGGCTCAGCACCGCCATGTCCTGGCCGAGCGCGTCCATCTCCCGCAGCCGGGACGCGAGATCGGTGAGCCGGGCGCGGAACGCCGGGTCGCTCTCCATGGTGCGCATGCCGTTCATCTCGGCCTGGTCACTCGGCGCGACGTCCAGCCCGTGCGCGACACGCAGGAACGCCTCGGTGGCCATGTGCTCCTCGACCGCTACGACCCTCATGCCCGCCGCCCACCGTCGACCGACAGCGCGATGCCGGTGATGTAGGACGCGGCATCCGAGCAGAGCCAGACCGCCGCGGCCGCCGCCTCTTCCGAGGTGGCCATCCGGCCGAGCGGGGTCATCGCCGACTGCATCGCGATCATGTCGGTGCCCTCCGCCACCCGCTCGAAGCCGGGGGTGCGGGTCGGGCCGGGGCAGACGGCGTTAACGCGGATGCCCTGCGGCGCGTAGTCCACGGCGGCCACCTTGCTGAGGCCGACAACGCCGTGCTTGGCTGCCACGTAGGCGGGGGCGGTCGGGATCGCGTACAGACCGCCGTTGGAGGCGACGTTGACGATCGCGCCACCGCCTCGGCTGTGCAGCTCGGGCAGTTCGTACTTCATGCAGAGGAAGGTCCCGGTCAGGTTGATGCGGACCACGTGCTCGAACTCGTCCGCGGTCATCTGGTCGAGCCTGCGGTGGTGCGAGTCCAGGCCGGCGTTGTTCACGGCGAAGTCGAGGCCGCCGTACGTCTCGACCGTGCGCTCGACGGCCGTGCGTACCGCGTCCTCGTCGGCGATGTCGACGGGGAGGGCCTGGGCCTGTCCGCCGTCCTTCCTGATCAATTCGGTGGTCTCGGCGGCGGCGGCCTCGTCGATGTCCGTGACCGTGACGGCGGCGCCCTGCCGGGCCAGTTCGATCACCGTCGCCCGGCCGATGCCGCTTCCGGCGCCCGTGACGAGTCCTGCTTTTCCTGCGAACGCGCTCATGATGACCTTTCGATGCGGTTACTGCGGTTACTGCGGTTACTGCGATTGCCGCGGTGGCTAGCTCAGGGGCACAACGATCTCGGTGCCGTACGTGCCCGCCTCCGCCTCGTCCAGCAGCAGGGCCGCCAGCGTGACGCGGGAGATGCGGGGCGGCAGCAGGGGGCGCCGCAGCTCCGCCAGGGGGATGGTGCGGCGGGTGGGGCTGAGGGGGCCGTCGGTGACGTCCGGGGCGTGGAACACCGTGGCGCCGGCGGCCAGGGCGACCTCGTCGGCCTCGACCTTCTCGGCCAGTTCCGAGCCGACGAACATCCGCATCACCCCGGCGTAGATCAATCCGCCCGACCGGCTGGACACTCCCGAGCCCAGTGCGCCGAGCCACACCGTGCGCACGTCCGCCGCCGCGAGCGCCCTGGCCCCGGCGACCAGCGCGCCCGGCCCGTCGCCCTTGCCGATGCCGATGGCCGAGACGACCACGTCGACGTCGCTCAGGTCGGGAAAGCCCCGCGGGACGGTGACGTCCGCCGTCCGGACCTCCACCTGCCGCGGCGCGGGCACGGTGACCTTGGCCGGTGTGCGGACCAGGGCCACGACTTCGTGCCCCCGCTCCAGCGCCTGGTCGAGGAGTGTGCCGCCGGTCCGTCCCGACGCACCGAGTATGGCGATACGCATGATCAAACATCCTTTTACTGAACAACCGTTGGTGACTTAACTAAACAACCGTTGGTTAGGGATGTCAAGGCGCGGGGTGCCTGTACGGTGAACATCTGTTGCTCAGCCGTTCACACTGGTCAGAAGGGGACGAAGATGGCGCCTCAGGAGCGGTCCGCTCCCCGTCGCCGCAATCCGCGCGGACAGGGGCAGTTGCTCAAGGCCCAGCTCGTGGACGCCGCGGCGAAGCTGCTGGCCACCCTCGACCAGCCGGAGACGCTGACCCTGCGGCAGGTCGCGCGGGAGGTCGGCGTGGCACCGGCCAGCATCTACAGCCACTTCCCCGACCTGAGCGCGCTGATCCAGCACGTACTGCGGCTGCGCTACGAGGAGCTGGCCCGGCTGATGGACGAGGCCGCGCGCTCCGCCCCGGACCCGTTGGCCGACCTCGTCGCCCGGTGCGCGGCCTATGTGCGCTGGGGAGTCGGCCAGCCCGGCCACTACCGCACCCTCTTCGGCGGACGGATGCCGGACGACCTCGTCCCCGGCTCGGCACACGGCGCCGGGGCCGAACCGCTGGAGGCCGTGGTGGTCTCCCTGGCGGCCGTCACCGACGACCAGGCCACGGCGGAGCGGCAGTGGCAGGCCGGGCTCCTGCTCTGGACCGGGCTGCACGGCCTGGTCAGCCTCTACAACGACCACGGGAACATGCCCTGGCCGCCCCTGGACGACTTGATCACCGACCTGATCAGCCTGCACACCGCCCGACCGGCGGCCGAGATCGCGCTTCTTTTGCCGCCGTGCGGGGACGATCCGGGTTCCGCCGGCACTTCGTCTCCTTCGTCCGGCCTCTGACGCGGTCCCGCGCCGCGGTCACCCGGGGGTGCCCGGAGCCGTGCCGCGTCGCGCGCGGTGTGCGGTGCCGATCCTCACGTACCAGTCGAGGAGGTCGGGCCGGTCGACGCTGCCGGGGTCGCCCACAGTGTCCTGGGCGTCTCCGCGCAGCAGACGTTTCACGGGGACCTCGAGTTTCTTGCCAGTGCGGGTGTGCGGGATGCCGGGGGCCTGGATGATCTCGTCGGGGACGTGGCGGGGGGAGGCTCCGCGGCGGATGGCGGCGTGGATCTTCTCGCGCAGCGTGTCGTCGAGGCCGATGCCGTCGGTGGTGGTGACGAACAGCGGCATCCAGTAGTCGCCGCCGTCCTGCTCGACCCCGACGACGAGAGCCTCCGCGATCTCCGCCAGTTCCTCCACCGGGCCGTATATGTCGCTGCTGCCCATGCGTACGCCGTGGCGGTTCAGGGTCGCGTCGGACCGGCCGTGCAGGAGCACCGAGCCGTGGCCGGTGAGGGTGATCCAGTCACCGTGCCGCCACACTCCCGGGTAGGTGTCGAAGTAGGCGGCGCGGTAGCGCGAACCGTCCGGGTCGTCCCAGAAGAACAACGGCATCGACGGCATCGGCCGCAGGACCACCAGTTCTCCCACCTCGCCGCGCACCGATGTCCCGTCGGGGCCGTAGGCGTCCACGGACACCCCGAGGCAGGGGGCGGACAGTTCGCCGGCCCGGACCGGTGTGGTGGGGGCGGCGCCCAGGAACGCGGTGACCACGTCGGTGCCGCCGCTGCTGCACACCACCTGGGTCCCGGGCCCGAGTTCACCGGCGACCCAGTGCTGGAGGTCGGCGGGGAACGCCGAGCCGGTGACCCCCAGCCGCTCCGGCGCGGCCGGACCGTGGCCGGTGAGCCGCACGCCGGCCTTGCGGCAGGCCGCGAGGTAACCGGGGCTGGTGCCCAGGACGCTCACCTCCAGGCCGGCCGCGAGCCGCCAGAGCGCGTCGGTGCCGGGATGGGCCGGGCTGCCCTCGTAACACACGGCGGTGGCACCCAGCAGCAGGCCGGACACCAGGACGTTCCACATCATCCAGCTCGGTGTGGTGTGCCACAACAGGCGGTCCCCGGCGCGCAGGCCGAGCTGGAGGCCCAGGTTCTTGAGCTGCTCGAGCACCACCCCGCCGTGCCCGTGCACCATGCCCTTCGGCCGCCCGGTCGTGCCCGAGGAGAACACGACCCACAGCGGATGGTCGAACGGGACCGGGAGCGGCGCGAGTTCGGCGTCCTCGTGCGCGGTGAGCGCGGACCACGCGAGGGCACCGGGCACCTGCGCCGCGTCCCCTACTGCGACGGTCGCCGCCAGGGCCGGCAGGGCGGCGCGCAGAGCCTGCACATCGGCGCGGCGGTCGACACGCTTGCCGGCGTGTACGCAGCCGGTCGCGGCGATCAGTACGGCCGGCAGGAGTTGCGCGAACCGTGCCGCGGCCGCCGCCCCGGTGTAGTCCTGCCCGCACACCGCCCAGGTCGCGCCCAGGGCGGCGGTGGCGAGGAAGGCCACGACGGCCTCCAGACCGTTGGGGAGGTACCCCACGATCCGGTCCCCCGGGCGCACGCCCAGTGCGGTGAGCTCCCGCGCGAGCGAGGCGACCTGGCGGCGCAGGCCGTCCCAGGTCACGGCGGTCGGGCCGGTGTCCTCGGTCACCGTGATGACGGCGGTGCCGGTGCCGGGCCGGCCTCGGAACACCTCGGCCGTGTAGTTCAGGGTGCTGCCGGGAAACCAGACGCTGCCCGGCATGGTCTCGGTCGCCAGCGCGGGGCCCGCCGGGCGCTCGGGCAGACCGAAGTAATCCCACACCGCGGCCCAGAAGCCGTTCACGTCGTTGACCGACCACTCCCACAGCCGGTGGTAGTCGCCGCTCAGGTCGCGTCCGTCACGTCCGGCGTGCTGTTCCGCGAACCGCGCGAAGTCGGTGATCCGGGCGCCCTCGACGGCCCGCGCCGTCGGGATCCAATCCGGTGGCTCCGTACTCACAAGGCGTCCCCCGCCTTCGTCACGTCGAGCAGCGCGACCGTCGTACGCACCGCCTTGTGGGCCATGGCCTCGCCCAGCGGGCGGCCTCCGGTGTCGGCGAGGGTGACGAACAGCCGGTCCCCGCCGTCGCCGCAGCACGCGATCGGCAGTAACGTCCCGGTGCCCACCGACGTCACCAGTTCGTTCTCCCGCACCAGGGCGACGGCGTGGCCGGTCGTGGTGGCCACCCACACGCCGTCAGGTGCCGCCCAGAGGCCGTCCGGCCGAGCATCCTCGCCGACCAGCCGGGCGAGGTCGGCGTAGGTGCGCCGACCGGTGAGGGCACCGTCGGCGGCGACGGTGAAGGCGGTCAGCCGTTGCCGGGTGGTCTCGGCGACGACCAGGGTGCGGCCGTCGTCGACGAAGGCCAGGCCGTTGGGGAACTCGATGTCCTCGGCGGCCACCCCTACCGTTCCGTCGGCGGCGACGCGCAGCACCCGGCCCGGCCGCACGGGCTCACCTGCGTGCGCGGCGAAGCCGACGTCGTCCACGTAGAGGTTGCCGTACGGGTCGCCGGCCATGTCGCCGAGCGGACCGGTAGCCACCGCGCTCAGGTCGGCGTAGGTGCCGAACCGCTCACCGGTCCACACCCCGATGCGCCGTTCATACATCATGGCGCCGGCCAGCCGCCCGTCCGGCAGGAACCACAGGCCGTTGGGGACGGCGTCCAGCGGGATGCCGCGCCAGGGACCGTCGTGGTCGGTCCACAGCTTTCCGCCCTGGGTGTCGGACAGCCACAGCGCGCCGTGCTGCCAGCGGGGGCCCTCACCCCACGTCATTCCGGTCGCGTACTCCTTCACGCGCCCACCTCCTGTGTCGATACGGTCCGTGCCAGGTCACGGGTGGCTCGCTCCAGTTCCGCCGGGTCGGCGGCGAGCGCGAAGGCATAGCGGTCCGGGCGGACGATCGCCGCGGCTGCCGCGTGCCCGGCCAGCCAGCTGTCGACGGCCGGCCCCGTCTCCGGCACGGTCACCACGCCGAGGCGGCGCCACAGTTGCCGCACGTCGGCGGAGACCGCGGAGGTGACCTCCGGCTTGCCGACGACGGTGTAGCCGTAGCCGCTCACGTCGTCCAGTTTCTCCCCGTTCGCGCCGCGGGGCTGTGGGCTCAAGCGCCCGACGGCGCCGCCCGGCCGGGGGACCACGCCCGGTCCCAGCGGCGGCCGGAACCTCTCGATCGTCCGCGTTCCGTTCAGCTCCGGGAACGCGCCCGTGCCGAGCGCTTCGATCAGGTTGGACTGCCGGGCGGATTCCTCGATGTAGGGGCGTACGTGCGCGGCACGCTCGCTCTCGTAGGTGTCGAGCAGGGCCTCGGGGCTGTCGCCCTTCACCACCGCGGCGAGCTTCCACGCCAGGTTGGCAGCGTCGCGCAGCCCGGAGCACATGCCCTGGCCGAGCATGGGGGGCATCTCGTGCGCGGCGTCACCGGCGAGCAGCAGCCGGCCGGAGCGCCAGCCGTGCGTGAGCCGGGCGTGCCATTCGTAGGTGTCGGTGCGCATGATGCGGTAACTGCCCGGTTCCAGCCAGCGGCTCAGCAGGTCGTACACCGACTGCGGTCGTTCGAGCCGCGCCGCGTCGTCCCCGCCGAGCAGCATGAACTCGAAGCGGAGCATGGGCGGGAAGATCGGCAGGTAGGTCACGGGCCGCTTCCCCTCGCACCAGATGAAACCGCTGTCCGCCGGGAGCTGGGCCGGGTGGTCGAAGGGGTGGACGTCGATGATGAGGGAGCGCTGGGTGCCGTGGAGGTCCTCGGTCCCGGCGTTCATCACGCGCCGGACGAAGGAGTGGGCGCCGTCCGAGCCGACGGCCCAGCCGGCCGTGAGGGAGGTCTCGGTTCCGGATGCCCGGTCCAGCAGCGTGAGGCGCACTCCCTGGTCGTCCTGCTCGATCGCGGTGGCCGTCCAGCCGAACCAGAGGTCCACGTTGGCGTCGGCGGCGAGCAGACCCCGCAGCCGTGACTCGAAGTCGGGCTGGTGGAACTGGTAGTCGGTGCGCCAGCCCTGGTCGGACTCCTCCTCCGGCAGCGTCTGCCGGAGGAAGGGCTGCCCGTCCGGGCGGTGCAGGGTCCAGGCGGCCTGGCGCAGGAACCGGTGTTCCATGTCCTGTGCGCCGAGGGTCTGGAGCAGGCGCATGGTCTCGTCATCGAGGTGGGTGGCGCGCGGGTGCGGGCAGACCAGCCGGTTGGGGTCGATGGCGGCGACCCGCAGCCCCTTCATGGCCAGCAGCCGCGCGAGGGACAGTCCCACGGGGCCGCAGCCGACGACGGCGATGTCGTAGGCGCCGGCGTCGGTGTCGGTGTCGGTGTCGGTGTCCATAGTGTGCTCTTTCATCGAGTGGGTCCGGCCGTCGTCGGCTCCTTGGCGCCGGGCCCGGCGGCGCAACGGCCCTGAAGTCGGGAGGCCCGTCCGCCGACAGCCAGGGCAAGCACCGCGCCGAGCACGGCGGGGACGGCGAAGAGGACGAAGTTCCAGCGGGGCTGGAGGCCGGCCGCCAGGATCCAGCCGCCGAGGGTGGGACCGGCGATGGCGCCGATGCGGCCCACTCCCAGGGCGACGCCCACCGCGCTGGCCCGGGCGGTCACCGGGTAGGAACGCGCGATGTAGACGTTGATCAGTCCCTGCACCCCGATCGCGCCGCAGCCGCCGACGACCACGATGGCGTAGAGCACCGGCAGCGGCAGCTGGGCGCTCATGGCGACCAGGGCGGCGGCTCCGAGGGCGAAGCAGGCCGTGATCGGTCCCCGCGATCCGGCCCGGTCGGCCAGCAGCGCCATGCCGAGTCCCCCGACGGTGGCGCCGAGGTTCAGCAGGACGAGGAAGGTCCGCGCGTCGCGCAGCGGGTAATCCGCGGCCTGCATCAGCTGCGGCAGCCAGGTGTTCATGCCGAAGATGAGCAGGAACGACAGGGCCGCGATGGCGCAGAACATCAGGGTGGTGCCGAGGTAGGGCGCTCGGAGCACCGCCCGTACACCGCCGCCGTCGGGGGCGGGCGTACTGACGGCCCGGCGGTACTCCTCGGACTCGGGCAGCCAGAAGAAGGTCATCGGCAGCAGGAGCAGACCGGCGACGCCGCCGACGACGTACTCCAGGTGGAAACTGTGGCCGCTCAGCAGGGCGTTGGCGACGAGGGCGGCGAACGCGCCGCCGATGGCGGTCCCGCACTGCACGATGCCCGAGTGGAGGTTCTTCCGTCCGGCCGGGGCGAGTTCGAAGATCAGCGGTCCCATCGCCGGATAGATCGCGCCGACGCCGAGCCCGACGACGAACCGGCCCACGCCGAACAGCGCGGGCAGCGGCGCGGCGGCGCAGGCGAACATGCCGGCGCTGACGATCGCGATGCTGGTCAGGGTCGTACGGCGCCTGCCGAACCGGTCGGTGAACTGGCCGACCAGCAGGGAGCCCAGGAGCATGCCGATGGGGGTGAGGCTGCCGAGGACGCCGACGAAGGCGACGGAGAGGTGCCAGGGGCGGTAGTCGAGCAGCAGGGAGGTGGTCGCGCCGAAGGCGACCAGGTCGTAGCCCTCCAGGGTCATCACGGCCAGGCCCACGGCGAGTGCGGTGCCCGGCGGCGAAGGAAGGCCCGGGGACGGCCAGGCGGCCCGGCGGACGGGCGCGGGTGTGCTCACTGTTCCGGCTCCGATCGTCGGCGGTCAGTCGCCGGCCGTGTGGGCGCCGGTCATCAGCGCGGCCAGGTCCTCGGGGGCGAGGAACGACGGCGGCGGTGGAGGCCCCCAGGTGTAGAGCGACTCCATGCCCTCGAAGGAGCGTGGCGTCCACAGCTGGTCGTCGATGATGCAGTCCATGTCGGCGTAGTACTCGCTGAAGTTGCCGGCCGGGTCCTTGAGGTACCAGAAGAAGTTCGACCCGATGTGATGGCGGCCCAGTCCCCACACATGACGCTCCGGGTGCTCGGTGAGCATGCGCGTGGCGCCCCGGCCGACCTCGTCGACGTCCGTCACCTGCCAGGAGGTGTGGTGCAGAAAGTTGAGCGGCGCCTGCTGCACCAGGACGTTGTGGTGGTCGGTGGAGCAGCGCAGGAACGCGGCCTGGCCGGGCACGATGTCGCTGACCTTGAAACCGAGCCCGTCGGTGAAGAACCGCTGGGTCGACTCCCGCTCCACAGAACCGATGACGACATGGCCCAGGGCCAGGGGCCGGACCGGGCCGGTACGGGCGAGCACGGGTGCCCGGGTGTCGGCGCGGTCCGGGCGGCCGGGGCCGTTGTACGGGGTGGCCGGGACCGTGCCCCGGGACAGCCGGGGAGCGACACGGACCTGGACCGCGATACCGGCGATGGGCTCCCTGGTGCGCAGAGTGCCGGCGTCGTGTTCGCTGGGCAGCCCGAGCCGGTCCAGGTGCGCGGCGATCCGGTCCAGGTCGTCACCGTCGTCGGCGGCGACCGTCATCCCCAGCAGGCGCCGGACGGGGGAGTGTTCGAGGATGAACTGCTCACCGCCCTCGACGGTGGCGAACCGTCCGGGCGCGGTCTGCTCGAGTCCGAAGTCGGCGTAGTAGCCGGCCGCCTCGGCCACGTTCGGCACGCCGACGGTGAGTGACTGAAGCCTGTGCAAGGCCATGGTGGTGCCTTTCTCTCAGGTCTCTCGGATCAGGCGGCGACGCAGGTCTGCCGCAGCTGGCCGATGCCCTCGACGCGGGTGACGACCTCGTCGCCCGGCCGCAGGTAGCGCTGGGGGGTGCGGGCGTGTCCGACTCCGGCCGGGGTGCCGGTGAAGATCAGGTCGCCCGGCAGCAGCGGGCAGACCGCGGACAGCCGCGCGATCAGTTCCGGGACCGGGAAGATCATCGACGAGGTGCGGGACTTCTGGACGCTCTCCCCGTTGACGAGGCATTCGATCGCCAGATCGTCCGGATCGGTGAACTCGTCTGCCGTGACCAGTACGGGGCCGGTCGGCGCGAACCCCGGGAAGGACTTGCCGAGGGAGAACTGCGGCACGGGGCCAACGGACTGCACCGCGCGCTCGGAGTAGTCCTGCCCCACGGTCAGCCCGGCCACATGGGACCAGGCGTCCTCGGCTGCCACGTGCTCCGCCCGGCGGGCGATCACCACCACCAGCTCGGCCTCCCAGTCGACGTGACCGCCGGGCAGCCGCAGCCGCGTGTCCGGACCCGTGAGGGCCGTGGCGAACTTGGTGAACACCGACGGGGACGGAGGCACGGCCAGACGGGCCTCGTCGGCGTGGTCGCGGTAGTTCAGGCCGATCGCGAACACCTGCCGCGGGGCCGGCGAGACAGGACCGTTCGGCCCCGCCGGTCCCGCGGCACCCGCGGCACCCGCGGGCTCCAACTCCGCCGCCCAGGACCGGAACGCGTCCCACTCCTCGAACACCGCGAGCGGATCGGCCGGGAACCGGCCGGCGCTGGCCTGCTCGACATCGATCACCGCCTCTCCGCTCACCAGGCACATCCGTCCTGCTCGGGTCGTCGTCCTCATGGCGCGCTGCCTCCGAAGCTCGTGTCGCTGCCGACTGCTGAATGATCCGAGTCAACGCCTGCATCGTCGACACGTCAATGAAATCTCGAGATTTCTTTTAAATCTCGCCAAGCGTTAGACTCTGCGGCATGACCACGACCCACCGCTCCAAGACGCGCGCCGAGGAGATCTACTGGCGGCTGCGCGCGGACATCCTCAACGGACGGCATGAGCCCGGTTCACGGCTGCGCGTGGAAGCACTGAAGGAAAGCTACGACGCCAGCAGCGGCGTACTGCGGGAGGCGTTGCCCCGGCTGGTCGGCCAGGGGCTGGCAACCTTCGCGCCGCAGCAGGGGTTCCGGGTCGTCACCGTCTCCCCCGAGCGGTTGCGGGAGCTGACCGACGCCCGGGTGTTCGTCGAAACCCACGTGGCCCGGCAGTCCGTCACCGCCGGCAGTATCGAGTGGGAGTCCGATCTGCTCGCGGCCCACCACCATCTCGCCCGCACGCCCTACTTCGACGACGCCGGAGCCCTCAACGAAGGCTGGCTGCACGCCCACGCCCGTTTCCACCGCGTCCTGCTGGAGGGGTGCTCCAACCGGCCGCTGCGGGACATCGCCACGCAACTGCGCGATGCTGCGGAGGTCTACCGCTGCTGGGCCCGCACCCCGGCCGAGTCCAGTCACCGTGACGTCGCCGCGGAGCACCGGGCGATCTGCGACCGCGCCATCGCCCGGGACGCGTCCGGCGTCGTCGAGGCACTCACCCGGCACATCGACCTCACCACACAACTGCTGCTCGACGCGTACGGGCGCCGCGAGGAGCAAGGAGAGCAGGGGAAGCGGGAAGAGAAGCAGAAGGGAGCGTGAGCCACGGGTTGCCCGCGAACGCCCCCGGCTGTGTCCGCGATCCGTGACGGGCGCACCCGGGAGCCGCGCCCGCCCGCCCTCCCAGGTAGTCACAGGGCGGCCGGGAAACGACGGTGAACTGCGGGAGAGCGGGGCGGACACGGCACGGCACGACGGCGGGCGGGGCGGGTATGCCCTGTTTGGCGACAAGAAGGCGACGATCAACCCCGGCGGTGACCTCCATGCCCGCATGACTGCGGAGGAGCGCATCGCGTCCGCGAAGAAGGCCGGCGTGCCGCGCCTCGACCCCAAGGAGGCCGCGGACCGGCTGCCGTCGCCCGCCGCCACGGTGTCGGTCGCCGCCGCCCGCAGGAGCGCCACGACGCCGTTCCTCCCATACGCCGCGCCGGCGCTGACCGAGGAGCCGTACAACTGGTCCACAGACCACATCAGCAAGCTGGGCGACGCCACCCCGAAGTAACGACGCGATGTGAAGAACGCGGCGTCCATGCGCCACGGCCACTGACCCGCCGCCCCGGCCCCGAAGCACTACCGGGGCCACCTTTTCAGTCGCCGGCGACCGGGGCCTGAAGATCGGGTGCCGGTGAAACCGACTACCGGCGCGCCGGGTTTCGGCAGATCAGGACCACTTACCGGTACTCACTGCAGGGCGTCCGAGGGTTGGCGGGCACTGCCGGCTCACTGCCACCAGCGACCGCAGAGTCGTCGTCGATCACCGGGACCCCGCCATCCCGCAAGGCATGGGCCGAGCGTCAGTCACCCGTCGTCTGAGGGCTGTCCCGTAGGTGACCTTCCAGGTCTCGCAACCTGACCCGGAAGGCCCCCACACGGGAGTTGTGGACACCAGCTCCCGTTGACCGGGCTGGGAGAGGGCGCTGTGCTCCGCGGGATTCCCGCTGGCGGAGTGCCTGGACGGTGGGTCTCTACGTCACGGGGCCCGGTTGCGCGCCTCATCGTCCACACCAGATGCATCAGGTGGTCAGGCCGGCGCTGATCAGCCAGATGTGTTCGCAGGTCGACGATGCCTTTTGCAACTCCTCGCGGGATTCCTGCGAGGCGTGGTAAAAGGTCCGCTCGATCATCCAGCACAGGGCGCGCGCCATCGCCGACGCTTGCTCTGGTTCGGTGCCGGCCTCAACGCCGGCTCGTTCCAGGACGGCGGTGATGGCCGTGATGAACAAGTCAGCCGTGTGACTCCACAGCTCGCCGATCTCCGGCACGGTCAACGACAGGTCGATCGCGGTGCGCATGACCAGACCGTGCTCGTTCCACAGCTCAACCGTGCGCTGCAGGGCTGCTGCGATGGCCTGGCGCGGCTCGTCGGTCTGCGCGGTGGTCCGAGACCGCTCCCACAGGTGCTCAACGGTCCGGGCCACGAGTGCCGTGACCGCTTCTTGTTTGGAGCCGAAGTAGAAGTACAGGGCGCCGCGTGTGATGCCGGCGCCCTGGGCGATGTCGCCGACGGTCATGGCGTCGTAGCCCTTTTGCGCGAGCAGAGCTTCGCAGGTGTCCAGAATGGCCCGCTCCCGGACATCGCCCTTGCGCTCGGTGGCGCGCCGGCTCCGCGCGGGGTGGTGGCTGGGCATCAGAGCTGAGCTCCCTCGGCGAAGTCGGTGGTACGAGAGAGGGGCTCCCATGCGCGGATGTCCTCGTCCACGGCCGTGCGCGCGGCGGTGACCAGTCGCAGCGCGTCCGAGCCCAGGACGAGGTGGGCCGGCGGCTGGTCGACTGATGCGATGTGGACTACGGCATCCCCGGCCTTGGCCGGATTGCCCAACTGGTTCCCGCTGGCCTTCTGCCGCGCTTCCCGGATGGGGGTGAACAGCTCGTCGTAGTCGTCGATGGACTGCGCGGCGCGTGTCATGGACCGCCCGGCCCAGTCGGTGCGGAAGGAGCCGGGCTCGATCGCCGTCACGTGGATCCCGAACTGTGCGACCTCCTTGCCCAGTGCTTCCAGGATGCCTTCCAGGGCGAACTTGCTACCGCAGTAGGCGGACATACCGGGCACGGCCATGAGCCCGCCCATGGAGGTGACGGCCATCAGGTGTCCGCGACGCCGCCGGCGCATGTGCGGCAGGGCTGCCTGCAGCGTGGCCACGGCCCCGAATACGTTGACCTCGAACTGCCGCCGCACCTCGGCCAGCGGGGTTTCCTCGAAAGTGCCCTCCAGGCCGTAGCCGGCGTTGGCGACGACGACATCCAGAGGACCGACGCTCTGCTCCACCTCCGCTACCGCACTCGAGACGGCGTCGCCGTCGGTCACATCCAGGATGCGGCCGTGGGCGTACCCGGGCTTCAGCCCTTCGAAGGCCCGCAGGTCCTCCTCGGAGCGGACCGTGCCGACAACGGCGTGCCCGGCGGCCAGGGCGGCCTGGGCGAAGGCACGACCGAGGCCCGTGCTGACGCCGGTGATGAGCCACTTCTGCTGCTGCACTGTTCCTCCAGAAAGGTCTCGCGAGGAGCTGGACTGCCCCCTCACCCAGAAAGTCTACACGACGTCGAGTTTTATCAACATGGTGTTGATTCTGTCGCCCCCAACGGCACCATGCTCGGTCGAGGTCGATCCGGCCCCTCACCGACCCGCTCGCCCCGACTGAAACGATCACGGTGTGGCTGGAGTGATCACGGCATCGGTGCCGTCCTGGATAGGGCCTTTTACGGGGCTGAGCCCGCGCCGCTTCGGCAAGTTGGCAGCCGCAGTACGACGCGAGCAAGCCGCAGATCGACCGCGCGGCCGACCCTGGAGCCTGTCGCTGGAGGATCGCGTCCTGCTGACTTGACGATGCGCCGGCTGGCTCCGCTGTTCGGGATCTCCAAGTCGGCCGCAGACCGCGTCATCGACCACCTCGGTCCGCTGCCGGCACTCCGGCAGCAGAGCCGGTTCCGCAGGGACACCGTCCTCATCGTCGACGGCACCCTGGCGCCCACCCGCGACCACTCGGTGGCCGAGCAGTCGAAGAACTATCGATACGCCACGGCCCATCAAGCTGTGATCGATGCCGATACCCGACGGGTCGTAGTCGTCGGCCGGCCCGTGCCGGGTAACCGGCATGACTCCCGAGGCTGGAAGGAGTCCGTCGCCAAAGCCGCCGTCGGGAACACGATGACGATTGCCGACGGCGGCTACCAGGGCACCGGCTGGTCATCCCGCACCGCCGCCGCACGGGCGAAGAACTACCCTCCTGGAAGGAGCAGCACAATCGAGCACACAAGCAGATCAGGGCTCGCGTTGAGCACGTCTTCGCACGCATGAAGAGCTGGAAGATCCTTCGCGACTGCCGCCTCAAAGGCGACGGCGTCCATCACGCCATGCCCGGCATCACCCGCCTCCACCACCTCACCCTCACCGGATAGAGGGCCCCCAGAGTCGGTGAGCCGTGCCCGAACGCGTTAGAAGATCACTAACGGGACAAGGCTTGGCTGCCGCTGTGAAGTTCGCCCTGCCGCTCGTTGCACGGACCGCGCAGGAGCCCCAGCCCGCCCAGCTGTTCCACCCACTATGCGCAAC
The DNA here is from genome assembly GCF_040631655.1 of Streptomyces sp. NPDC019937. Lineage (NCBI taxonomy): Bacteria > Bacillati > Actinomycetota > Actinomycetes > Kitasatosporales > Streptomycetaceae > Streptomyces > Streptomyces sp. NPDC019937. The sequence goes on along the minus strand of NZ_JBEYAL010000015.1, from coordinate 174,085 downwards.
GAGAGGCCTGAGGCACGGCGAGGCATACGCTCTGCTTCCCCAGACCTGGCCGTCGCCTCGATCCGCCACCCGCTTACGCGTCGTCCCCTTCGCCCTGCGCCGGGGCGCCGGTGCCGCTCTCCCTATCGCCTGTGGTTCGCCTCCCTGTCCTCGCTGATCCCCCGCCGCCGCTGGGCCAAGGTCTTCCCCATCACTCCCAGCACGCTACTGGCCTGGCATCGCAAGCTCGTCGCCCGCCGATGGGACTACTCCCGACGCCGCGGTCCCGGACGGCCGCCCACGCAGGCTGCCATCAAGAAGCTCGTGCTGCGCCTTGCCCACGAGAACAGCCGATGGGGCCATCGCCGGATTCAAGGTGAACTGGCCCGGCTCGGACACCCGATCGCCGCCTCAACCGTCTGGCAGATCCTCCACACCGCAGGAATCGACCCCGCACCCCGCCACACTGGCCCAACCTGGCGCGAGTTCCTCACTGCGCAGGCCACCGGCCTGATCGCCTGCGACTTCCTCCACATCGACACCGTCAGCCCGCAACGTCTCTACGCCTTGGTCTTCCTCGAGCACCGCGCCCGGCGCCCGCACATCGCGGGAGTGACCGCCCATCCCACCGGCCCCTGGACGGTGCAGCAGGCGAGAAACCTCGCCGTCGAGTTGGGTGTTCGGGTGGACCCGCTACGTTTCCTGCTCCGCGACCGGGACACGAAGTACACCGAGCCCTTCGACGCGGTCTTCGCAGCCGACGACATCCAGGTCGTGAGGACCGCGCCGCGGGCCCCACGGATGAACGCGCACTGCGAACGTGTCATCGGCACCCTGCGCCGCGAGGCCCTGGACCACCTCCTGATCTGGAACGAGACGCACGCTCGGCAGGTCCTCGATACCTACGCCCAGCATGACAACGGTCATCGCCCCCACCAAGCTCGCGGGCAGCTCCCTCCCCTCCTCCAGGAGCACCAGACGTCCATGGTCGCCCCGTCCACTCACCGGGTACTACGCACCCGAATACTCAGCGGCGTGATCAACGAGTACAGATACGCCGCCTGACCAGGAACGAAGAGTTTCGGACGGCACAACCATCCGACGAGTACCCGTATGCCGCCTGAAGTGCAGCGATGAGTATGCGAGCCACACACCCTTCGCCCCCGACCCCCGCGCGGCCCCGGCCCCCTTCGCCGAGGCAGCCGGTACTCGAAGGGAGCTGCGCACCTGGCCCGACGGCGAGCACGCGCTCTACAACCACGCCGCCGAGCGCGACGCGCTGGTCGCCGACTGGTCCGTCGACCGCCTCACACTGGTCGCCAGATCCTGACGCCAGTCACACCGCGCCAGCAGGTCAATGTCGGCGGCGAGTGTCAGCACGCCCCCGACAGCGCACGAAACCGAGGGAGTTCTGAGCCGGTGCCGCGCCACCAACTGCTTCGGCCCTCTGGTGGGAGCGGCGGGCGCCGCGCTGACTTCAGCGCTGGGATACGGGTTCGGCTTCGTTAGGACCGTGTTCGTGGTCGCAGGTCTCGTCGAGACCGTAGGTCTCCCAGGTGGGGAAGGGGTCGTCCCAGGCCGACCAGCCCTGGGGGCCCAGCGCGTGCTCGTCGTCGGTGAGCAGGCATGCGCAGAGCGCGTGGTGCAGGGTGGTGGGATGCAGTCCGGTGCCGATGAAGACGAGTTCCTGACCGTGACCGGTGGTGTCCCCGGCTTCGCTTCGGCTGTCGTGTGCTCCGGACGGCTCGAACCGGGCAACGGCACCTGCCTGGGACCACAGCCCGGTCACACCAGGACGTGTGGCCAGGCGGAAGAAGCCCTTGGAACGCAGAACACTGCCGTAGGTGCCGCTGTCCAGGTCCGTGGTGATGAAGTCCCACAGCCGGGCCGGGTGGAAAGGCCGGGTAGCGCGGAAGACGGTGCTGGAGATGCCGTACTCCTCGGTCTCCGGCACATGGTCGCCGTTGAGCTCCATGACCCAGCCGGGGGCCTGCTGGGCGCGTTCGAGGTCGAAGCGGCCGGTCCCGAGCACCTCCACCGGTTCCACCCGGCCGTGTGTGGCGGGCACGAGATGGGCGGCCGGGTTGAGCCGGGACAGCGTCGCGGCCAGGCGTTCCGCGGACTCGGCGGTCACCAGGTCGAGCTTGTTGAGGACGATGACGTCGGCGAACTCGATCTGGTCCATGAGGAGATCGCTGACGGTGCGCTCGTCGTCCTCGTACTGGTCGAGTCCCCGTTCCATCAGCTCGTCGCCCCCGGTCAGCTCCGGCAGAAAGTTCGCGGCGTCGACGACGGTGACCATGGTGTCGAGCCGCGCGACCTCGCCCAACGTGGCGCCGTCCTCGCGCGGGAAGGCGAAGGTGGCTGCGACAGGCAGGGGCTCGGAGATGCCGCTGGACTCGATGAGGAGATAGTCGAACCGCCCCTCTCCGGCGAGCCGGCCCACCTCCTCCAGCAGGTCGTCGCGCAGGGTGCAGCAGATGCAGCCGTTCGTCATCTCGACGAGCCGCTCTTCGGCCCGGGAGAGGGCGGCGTCACCGTCGCGGACGAGCGCGGCGTCGATGTTCACCTCGCTCATGTCGTTGACGATGACCGCGACCCGCAGCCCATCGCGGTTGTTGAGGAGATGGTTGAGGAGCGTGGTCTTGCCGGATCCCAGAAAACCCGACAGGACCGTCACAGGAAGCTGGGCAGACATGGCGGGGTCAGCCCTCGGGGCGCAGCAGTCCGCGCTGGTAGGCGGGGACGAGTCGTCGCGGCACCCGGTGTTCGCGGCCGTCGATGGTAATCGTCACCAACTCCGGCGCGCTCGCCTTCCACTGCGCGCGGCGGTGACGGGTGTTGCTTCGGGACATTTTCCGCTTGGGCACGGCCATGATGCACGGGTCCTTTCTGGTCGGTGGTGTCCCACTCACCGTATATGAAAATGGGTACCGTTTCCATGTAGCGTAGTGGTGGCCGCTGAGAGGTCGTCAGTCAGGAGGAGAAGTGCCGTTGGTGATGTTGCGGGCGCGCAGGACCGCTTATGCGCTCATCACCGCCGTCGGAGGGATGGCGGAGTGAGAGCCGGGAGAGAGGGCCGGGGGTTGCTGGGGCTGGTGTCCGGCAACACCCCCGAAGCCCGGGGCCGGGTGCTGGACCTGCTACTGCGCGCCTCGCCGGACGCACTGGTGCTCTCGGTCTCGATTCACGGCGACGAGGCCGGGCGGTATCCCTTCGTACAGCGCTTCGCCGCGAGCGGTGACGAACGGCAGCGAGCCTCGCTATCGCAAGCGGCGACTGGCGACCCGGCGGTGATTTTGCGTCAGGATCTGCGCGCCATCGCACGGACCGACACAGGAGCGCACGTCGTGCTCGCGCTCCCCGGCAACGTTGACGCCGCGGCGTTCCTGGCCGAGCTGTGGCGGACCCCACTGGGCAGGTCTCCGCTGTCGGACCACTACGACCTGGCACCGATCGCGGTCGGCCTCGATCCCGGCCGGCTGCTGGGCGATCTGGCGTGTGTACACCGTGCCGTCCACGTCTTCGGCGACCGTCCGCATACCGTACCCCTCACGGTCGCCGAGGCTGCCGCCCAGCATGTGAAGGCCGCCCAGGTGGTGGCCCTGACGGAGGGGCGACGGCAGGACGACGGCCGCGGGGAAGGCTCCCGCGCCCTGCTCGCCCATCTCAACCCGTCCGCGACGGTCCTCCGCGACCAAGGGGAGGACGGCGGCACCGCCTCACTGATGAATCTGACACGTCCCGATTCCGGGTGGGCCGCGGCCGACCCGGAGGCCCGGCTCGATGTCGTCGCACGCTGGACGCCGCCGTACTGGACGACCGTGAACTGGCTCTCGGAGCCGAACGCTGGGCCCGCCTGCCCGATCCGCTGCTCGGCACGGCGGCACAGGGCCCGGAGGGCTGAGCCGCCGGTGGGGCCCGGCTCACGGCCGGGCCCCACCGGCGGTGTGTGGATCAGCGACGAGGCCCGGATTCAGGGGACCTGACGAGAACTCACCAGCTGCTCTTGGTCACACCGGGGAGTTCACCCGCGTGGGCCATTTCGCGCAGCCGGATGCGCGAGAGACCGAAGGCGCGCAGATGGCCACGGGGGCGGCCGTCAATGGAGTCGCGGTTGCGCACCCGGGTGGCGCTGGCGTCGCGGGGCTGACGACGCAGTTCCCGCTGGGCATCGAGGCGTTCCCCATCCGAGGTCCCAGGGTCGGCGATGACCGCCTTGAGCTCGGCGCGACGCTCGGCGTAGCGGGCCACGATCACCTGGCGCTGTTCGTTCTTGACGATCTTGCTCTTCTTGGCCATCAGACCTTCCCTCCCCGAGCGCGGATGCGAGTCACGGCGGCCTCAATGCCGATGGCGTCCACGGTCTTGATCGCCCTGGCGCTGAGCGTGAGCCGGATGTGGCGCCCCTCGCTCGGCAGCCAGTAGCGCTTGCGCTGGATATTGGGGTCGAACCGGCGCTTGGTACGCCGGTGGGAGTGGGAGACGTGGTTGCCGAAGCCGGGTTGCCGGCCGGTGAGCTGACAGTGAGCGGACACGGTTCCTCCTGGTTCTCGTTGCCTCTGAGGTCGCAGCACCGTAACACCTAGATGAAAATGAAAACCAACTCCATGTATGCTGGTGTGCATGGCCCGGAACGAACTACGCCCGATCATCAAGCTGCGGTCCACCGCCGGCACCGGCTACACGTACGTGACTCGCAAGAGCCGACGGAACGACCCCGACCGCATGACCCTCCGCAAGTACGACCCGGTTGTCGGCCGCCATGTCGACTTCCGCGAGGAGCGCTGACCGCCATGAAGACCGGCATTCACCCCGCCTACAGGCCCGTCGTCTTCCGTGACCGGTCCGCCGACTTCGCCTTCCTCAGCCGCTCCACCGCCACCAGCGACAAGACCGTCGAGTGGGAGGACGGCAACACCTACCCGGTCATCGACGTCGAGATCTCCTCGGCGAGCCACCCCTTCTACACCGGCACCCAGCGGGTCCTGGATACCGCGGGCCGCGTCGAGCGGTTCGAGCGTCGCTACGGAGGCGGACGGAGGGGCCGGTGAACGCGGACGAGTCCCGGCTGGCCGTCGCGGTTGTCGGCGGATTGCACGCCGATGCCCGCCGCGCCGCCGTCGAGGAGATCCTGCGTACCGTCTCCGGCGCCGTCGCCCTGCACCACGACCTGTCGGCCGCCACCGACAGCGCCGTGCACCGCACCGTGCGGGATGCCACGGGGCTGCTCGACAGCGGCGAGGCGCCATTGGTGAACGACTGCGCGTGCTGTGCGCTGCGTGAGGACTTGGTCCCCGAGCTGTTGCGCCTGGCCGCGGGCCGCGCCCACGGGCTGGCCGTCGTGGAGTTGTGGGACTCGGTCGAGCCGCAGGCCATGGCCGCGGTCATCGCCGCCGAGGGCGCACCCTTGGAGCTGACCGGGGTGGCCACCGTCATCGACCCGGCGCTGATGGTGCCGTACCTGTCCAATGGCGATGACCTGGCCGACGTCGGCCTCGCCGCGGCCCCGACCGATCAGCGCACCGTCGCCGACACCTTCGCCCGGCAAATGGAATACCCCACGCTGATCGCCATCGCCGAGGACACCACCTGTGAGGAGCCCGCAGACGACGCCGACCACGCGCTACTCACCCAACTCACACCCGCCGCACAGCAAGTGCGGCTCGATCAAGGTGCCCTGGGACCGGCCCTGCTCCAGGGCTTCGACGTCGAGGCGGCGGCCACCCGTCAGCACCCGGCGTGCGCGCTGCTGCCCCAGGACAGTGACGAGCACGGCGTGAGCACCCTCGTCTGGCGCCGCGAACGCCCCTTCCATCCGGGCCGTCTCCACGCCGCCCTGGAGGACCTGAGCTGCGCCGCCGCCCGCAGCCGCGGCCGCTTCTGGCTGGCCGACCGGCCCGACACCCTGCTCTCGTGGGACGCGGCCGGCGGCGCGCTGTGCGTGGAGTCCACCGGCCCCTGGCTGGCCGCCCTCCCGGACGCCGCCTGGGACATGGTCCCCGCCGAACGCCGCGTCGCCGCCTCCCTCGAATGGCACCCCGACCACGGCGACCGCCACCAGCACCTCACCTTCACCTCACCCGGCCTCGACCGCGACAACCTGCTCGCGCTGCTCGACTCGTGCCTGCTCAGCGACGACGAGTACGCGGCGGGCCCGGACGGCTGGAAGCACCTCTCCCACGCCTTCGACGAACTGCTCGACCCCGCGGCGTGAAGCGCGCGGTCGAGCACCGTACAGAAAAGGACACATCATGTCTCGCCGTATCGGCGCCAAGCGCCAGGACACCAAGCGCCGCCGCGTCAATCCACTCGACGCCGCGGGCATCACCTACGTCGACTACAAGGACACCGACCTGCTGCGGAAGTTCATCTCCGACCGCGGCAAGATCCGCAGCCGCCGGGTGACCCATGTGACGCGACAGCAACAGCGCCAGATCGCCCGCGCCATCAAGAACGCCCGCGAAATGGCACTGATCCCCTACAGCTCCCGATAGCCCCATGAAGGAGCCCACACAATGCCGCATGGAGCATTCGGCCGTCCGAACCGCCCCTTCACGCTCGCCGTCTGCGTGAGCTGCCACGAGGGGTCCGGCGGTGGTGAGGTGATGGAGAGCCTGCGGAAGGCTGTCCAAAGCTCTTCACACGGAGTGCTGGTTTCCACCGGGTGCCTCGGCAAGCTCTTGGACTGCCGTCGCCGTCATCATGGGCTCTACGCCGCCGTGCAGCCGTGTGGGGTGGACCGCAAGCCCAGCGGGCCCGTGGTGCGGCTCGGTCCGATCGTCACCATCGCCGACACCGAGGCGCTGGGAACGTGGCTACGGCGAGGGATGCCGGACGGCGGCACGCTGCCGGACCGGCTGCGTGCGGACCCTGCTCCATCACACGTCGCCCACCTCAACTGACTGCCTCATATACCCGGCAGGGGCGCCTCTCCCCCACCGAGGGCGGGGCCCGACGGTCGTGCCGTCGGGCCCCGCCCTCGCGGCATTGGTGACCTTTCGGCGACCGCATGCGGCGGCGGGTGATCAGGCCGAGGGACCGCAGAAGCCGGAGATGATGGGAGGCGGCGGACTGCGCCATGCCGACTTCGGTGACGGAGCGCGGCGCGTGCCGCAGCGTTGTGAGGATCAACAGCCGGGGCGGAGTGGCCAGGGCCTGGAGGGTGGTGGCGACGGGGGCCACCATGACGTTGTCCAGGCGGGCGGCCGCGAGGGCATCGGGACTGCCCCGCCTCATCGGGGTGCACGGCCGCGCCCGCGGGCCCGTGTCCGGGCTTCTCCCGGTGGCCGGATGAACTGCAGCTCGAGCGTCGCCGGTGGTTCCGCCACGCCAGGGCCGCCCGCGGCGACCCAGCCGAGGATGTCGTCGGTGCAGTCGTCGCCATTGGCCCAGCCGATCCAGGTCGCACGGCCGCCTCCCCGGCGTCCGGCGGTGGAAGGCCGCACCACGATGATGTTGGCCTGGTCGCACGGGCCGAGGCAGTCCGTCACGCGGACGGCGAGCCGACGGCCGGAGTCGGCGGCCGTGGCAACCAGCCGGTCGAGTTGCCCATGATGGTCGGTGCCGGGGTGCTTGCGCGGGTTGCCACAGCAGCAGCCCCTGCAGACGACGAGTGTGCACGGCCGGTCGCGGGCAGCCCCCACTGTGGCCACGCGCGGGCTCACAGTACGGCCCGGTAGGGCAGCGGGTGGGCTCGTATCCGGCCATCCCGGTACGCGGAGATCAACAGTGCGGGCCCGCCCCGGGTGAGCGCGCCCACGGCCGCGCCGCCGTCCAGCGTACGGGCGGGGCAGAGCCGGGATTCGGGCTGCCCCGCGGTGGCATGCCGCAAGGCGACTGTGCCGTCGCGGCCGCCGCCGGCGAGATGGCCGCTCCCGCCGGGCCGCCAGGCCAGGGCGGTGACGCCCTTGTGGCAACGCAGAGTGCGGGGCGCGGTGCCGGCCGGTCCCTTGCCGGAGCCGAGGAAGCCGGTCGGTACGGTGACGGGGACGCGCTGATCGGCGGGCTCGCCGGAGCGCGGACTCGGCTGAGGCCGCCCTGGAAACCACGCCGTGTGCCAAGCACCCAGGCCAGGTGACGACCTCGCACCACCTCCAGGACGCCTTCGGGAACCGGAAGCTCCCCTCATGAGCAGTCTTGGCCGGCCGCGGGCGTGCCTCAGCGCCCTTCGGACCGGCAGAGAGTGCAGGGCGGCAGTCAGCCGGGCCCACACGGCCCGATAGCCGCACTCCTCGAATCACCGGATGCGGTAAACGTCGGCCTGGCCTTGAGGCCGGTCACGACCTGGACGTGACCACGGCGTGCGCAGAGCTCTGCGGCCGTAGTGACGCATATGACGATCGAGGTGTCGACGACACGTAAGCCACATCGCCGCCCAGGTAGGGACATCACCCAGCAGCACACGGAGTCGTCACAGGATGAGCCTGTCCAACCTTCAGCCTGACGTCGCCAGATGAAGCGTGAGGACGGCCTTGACCAGGTCGGTGATGCGGGTTGTACTGCAGCGGAGCTTGCGCAGCAGCCGCCAGGTCTTGAGGGTGGCCATCGCTTGCTCGCCCAAGGGCGCGGATCTTGGCATGGGAAACGTTGACCGCCTGCCGGCCCTCGGAGAGCTTGTCCCAGCGGCCCCGGCAGGGGACGTGAACCGTGCCGCCGGCCCCCTGGTACCCCTTGTCGGCCCAGCAGCGCACCTCGGCGTCCGCCAAGGCGCCGATGATGCCGTGGGCGCGGGCCGCCTTGATGTCGTGGACTGCGCCGGGCAGGGCGGGCGAGGCCCACAGCAACCAGCCGAAAGGATCGACGATGACCTGCACGTTCATCCCGTGTTTCTTGTGTTTTCCCGAGTAGAAGGGGCGATCGGCGGCGGTCCCGTCGATCGGGAGCAGTGTTCCGTCCAAGATCACGAACGCCTTGCGGGCGGCAGTCCGGATCGCTGTGGTAAGGCCGGGGGCGAGGGCCGCCAGGACCTCGACTGCCTCGCCGACGTACCGGTAGACGGTGGCAATCCCGACGCCGAACCCGGCAGCGAGTTGGGTGCAGGTGTGACCGCGCCGCAAATGGGCCAGGACCAGCAGCGCCTGCCGGTCCGTACCGAGCCGGCGCCACCGTGTCCCGCGCTCCCAGCGCCGGGCGGCCAACAGACCGGACAGGTACCGCAGAGTTGCACTGGACAGATCGATCCCCGATGGGTAGACAAGCACACGAAGCTCCGGGCGGGCAGGTCGATCTTGGTCAACAACCCGTCTACCAGGAGCTTCGCCACTTCCTCAACGCCACCCCTACGCCAACTGACCTGCTGCTCCACCAAGTTGGAAACGGCTCATTGGCTCACACCGCGGTGTCCAGCTCGCGGGAGGTGAGCAGGGCATGTACCGCCTCGATGGTGGCTCGGACCAGGGAGGGGTCGCAGCCGCTGCGAGCCCGGGCGCTGAGGCGGATCGGGGGGACGGCGGGGAGGTCGTGGCGTGGTGTGAGGCCGTCGGGGTACGGGCTGCCGGGGATGGCGAGCAGGGCGGCGCCGAGTCCGGCGCGGGCCGCGTCCAGGACTCCGGCGAGGTATCCGGCCTCGGCGACCACGGTGGCGGGTGTGTTCTGGGCGGCGAGCGCGGTCAGGGCGCGGCTGCGGATCACGCACGGGTCGCTGATGGCGACCAGGGGCAAGGGGGCGGGTGCGGCGGGTGGTTTCCAGCCGGGGGCGGCGTACCAGCGCAGGGGGAGTTCGCCCACAGGGGTGCCCGGGGCGTGTGCCGCCTCGGTGACGTAGACGGCGAGGTCGAGTTCGCCGCGTGCGACGGCGTCCGTCAGCCGTGCCGAGCGGTCTATGCGCACGCGGACCTCGGCGCCGGGCCGGGTGCCGCGTACGGCCGCGGTGAGTACGGGGAGGATCTGGTCGGCGCCGTGCTCGGTGGCGCCGATGACGACGGGTGCCGCGTCGAGGTGGTCCTCCCCCATGAGCCGACGGAGGGCGGCGTCGTGTGCGCCGACGATCTGCTGGGCTTCTTCCAGCAGTCGGGCGCCGTGGGCGGTGAAGCGGGTCTTCCTGCCGTCGCGTTCGACGATGGGGCGTCCGAGGGCCTTCTCCAGCCGTCGAATGTGCTGGCTGACGGTGGATTGGCTGAGGGCGAGTGCGCCGGCGGCGCGGTGGAAGCCTTCGTAGTCGGCGACGGCGATGAGGCTGCGCAACGCCACGATGTCCAGTACCGGCAGCATGTGCGCAGGCTAGCACTGATCGATCGGAAATCACGATCGATTTTGATGGCAAATCATCGTTGGACGGCCGACTCCGGGCTCGTGCATCCTGAGGTCATGCCACGTACAGCGCTCGTGGCGGCCCGTCGGCCGCACACGCACCGCACCGGATCCGGGGCCTCGGCCGCCGGACCGGCAGTGCGCCGCGCCAGGTGCGCCTGGCTGACACGGCGACGCGTGGTCGACTTCGGCCGCACCGGCGCCATGCGCTGTCGCTGACCGACGGCTTTCCCGGGCGCTCGCCGCCGGGTCTTCGCCCGTTCGCCGTCGCCTGCTCGTCTCCTCGCTTCCGCGTCGGCAAGGGCTTCCAGCCTTCGCCTCACCCTTTCCCGTCCGCGCCTCCGCACCCGCACGGCCGCTCCGCCTCGCTCGTGCGGGCGGGCGTCGCTGTCGATGAATCGAGTTCTCATGTCCTCTGCTCAGCCTGTCCACTTCTGGGACGAACCAGCGGGAATCTCCCCGCGTGGCACGCTCGTGCTCCTCCCCGGGCGGGGTGAACACGGAGGTGTGTACGAGCGGTTCGGCCGCCGGATTTCCGCCGACGGCTTTCGCGTCCGTGCCCTGGGGGATGCCTCGTCCGACCCGGAGGCCATCACAGAGGCGGCCACCAAGCTGTTGCTCGATGAGACGGTCCCGGGCCCCCGCGTACTGGTCGGCTCCGACACCGGGGCGTCCCACGCGGTGCGGCTCGCCGCCCTCGACACTCCCGGGCTGGACGCACTGATTCTCGCCGGACTGCCGACCGGGCCGCACCCCGCCGAAACGGCCGCTTCGGGCTGGGAGGACGAGCTGGAGCGACGCACCGCCTGCCCCACGCACCGGGGCAGGCTGACCGCCGACGCGGCGTTCCGGCGCGGCGCCCTGGCGGGTCCGTCGGCGCTGGAGTCGCCGGCGCTGGACGGGATCTCCGTTCCGGTGCTCGGGCTGCACGGGGCCGAGGACACCGTCAGCCCGCTCGGTGAGGTCCGCCGCGTGTTCCGCGGCCTGCCCGGCGCGGAGCTGGTGAGCCTGGTCGGCACGCGGCACGACGTCCTCAACGACGTGACCCACCGCACCGCCGCCGCCACGGTGGTCCTCTTCCTGGAGCGGCTGCGGCTGGATTCCGGTCTCGCACCCATCGCCGTCACGGAGGACCTCGTATGACCGCCCCCGTCCTCACCACTCCGGCCGAGCTGTACTCCCGGCTGTCCCACGGTGATCCGGCGCCCGTCGTCCTGGACGTACGGTGGCGGCTCGGCGATCCGCACGGCCGTGACCACTACCGCGCCGGACACATCCCCGGTGCGGTCTACGTCGACCTGGACACCGAACTCGCCGCTCCTCCCGCCCCGGAGAGCGGCCGCCATCCGCTGCCGGACCTTGCCGTGCTGCAGCGGGCCGCGCGCCGCTGGGGACTTGCCACCGGCCGGCCGGTAGTGGTGTACGACGACAATGGCAACACCGCAGCCGCCCGCGCCTGGTGGCTGCTGCGCTGGGCCGGGGTCGAGCGGGTCTCACTGCTGGACGGGGCGCTGGCCGCATGGCGCGCGGCCGGACTGCCGGTCGAAACGGGCGAGCCCACCCCGCCGGCCGGGGGAGATGTCGTGCTCGCCGCAGGGCGACTGCCGGTGCTGGACGCCGACGCGGCGGCCGAGGTGGCCCGTACCGGCGTCCTGCTGGACGCGCGGGCGGCCGAGCGGTACCGGGGCGAGACCGAACCGGTCGATCCGCGCGCCGGGCACATACCCGGCGCCCGGTCCGCCCCGACGGGCGACAACCTGACGCCGGATGGCACGTTCCACAGCGTGGAGGAGCTCACGCGGCGCTTCGCCGCGCTGGGCGTCGACGGCACGACCAGGGTCGGTGTCTACTGCGGCTCCGGCGTCACGGCGGCTCACACGGCCGTGGCCCTGGCCCGCGTCGGCGTCACGGCCGCGCTCTACCCCGGCTCCTGGTCCGCCTGGTCCGCCGACACCGCGCGCCCCGCGGCTGTGGGTTCGGCGCCGGGCTGATCCGCCGCCCGAACACCTCCCTGAACGCTTCCCGACCGAGAGGCCGCATCATGCCCTCCGCGCACTCCTCCGTGTCCGGGGCCTCACCGCCACCGGGCACCTCCGCACCACCACCCCCCGGTGCGGCGAAGGACTCGACGCCGCCCGCCAAGCCCACCGCCGCGCGCACCCGGCCTCTGCCTCGCCTCCGGGTCCCGCGCGGGGTCCGGCGAGCCTCCGGGCCCGTCGGGCTGCTGCTGATCTGGTACCTGGCCGCCGCTACGGGCCTGCTCCCGGAGACCGTGCTGGCCTCCCCCGTCGACGTCGTACAGCGTGGGGCGGACCTCATCGGCACGGGTGAACTGACGCAGGCCATCGCCGCCTCCGGCCGCCGCGCCGCCCTCGGCTTCCTCATCGGCGCGGCCGTCGCGCTCACCCTGTCGCTCACGGCCGGGCTGTTCCGGCTGGGCGAGGACGTGATCGACGCGTCGATGGGCATGTTCCGGGCCATTCCCTGGGTGGGTCTGATCCCGCTGTTCATCGTGTGGTTCGGCATCGACGAGACCCCGAAGATCGCGCTGGTGGCGCTCGGCGTCACCTACCCGCTGTACTTCAACATCTACGGTGGCATCCGCTCCGCCGATGCCCAGCTGATCGAGGCCGGGCGGATGGTGGGCCTCGGCCGCATCGGACTGATCCGGTACGTGATCCTGCCGTCCGCGCTGCCCGGCGCGCTGGTGGGACTCCGGTACGCGCTGTCCACCGCCTGGCTGGCGCTGGTCTTCGCCGAGCAGGTCAACGCCGACGCCGGCATCGGCTATCTCATGAGCAATGCCCAGCAGTACTTCCAGACCGACGTCATCGTCCTGTGCCTCGTCGTGTATGCGGTGCTGGGGCTGCTGTGCGACTTCGCCGTGCGGCTGCTGTCCCGGCGGCTCCTGGACTGGCGGGCCTCGTTCCAAGGAGAGGGAGCATGACCGCGGTGAACGGCACGAACAGCGTGGAGGTCCGCGGGCTGACTCGCGCCTTCGGCGACAAGACGGTGCTCGACCGGCTCGATCTCACCATCCGCGGGGGTGAGTTCGTGGCCCTGCTCGGACAGAGCGGCTGCGGAAAGTCGACGCTGCTGAGGATCCTTGCCGGGCTGGACAGCGAGACCGGGGGCGAGGTGTACGTACCGGAGCGCCGGTCGGTGGCCTTCCAGTCGCCACGGCTGATGCCATGGCTGCGGGTGTGGCACAACGTCGTGCTCGGTCTGACGGGCGGGGACCGCGCGCTCGCCGAGCGCTATCTGGCCGAGGTCGGCATCGAGGAGTACGCGGGCACCTGGCCGAGGACCCTCTCCGGCGGTCAGGCCCAGCGCGTCTCCCTGGCCCGTGCGCTGGTGCACGAACCCGAACTTCTGCTCCTGGACGAGCCGTTCGGCGCGCTCGACGCGCTCACCCGCGGCAAGGCGCAGCGGCTGGTGGCCGATCTTTGGCAGCGGCACGGCTGCTCGATCCTGCTGGTCACACACGACGTTGAGGAGGCGCTGCTGCTGGCCGACCGGGTGCTGGTGATGGACGACGGGCGAATCGCCTACGAGGCGGAGGTGGGCCTCGACCGTCCGCGCGAGCTCGGCTCCCCCGACTTCGTGGCGTTGCGCGGCGAACTCCTGCGACGGCTGGGGGTCGACGACGCCTCGGCACTTTCGCACCACCGAGAAGAGGTAACCGCATGAACCGCAGGACCACGGTCGCGGCGCGCGCGATCGGCGCCGCGCTGTCACTCACCGCCCTCCTCACCACCAGCGGGTGCGGGGGCGACAGCCAGGCGGCGTCCGAGACCGACCCGTCGAAAGTGACACTGACCCTCGGCGACCAGGCCAAGAACCTGAAGACGCTGTTCGACGCCTCCGGCGCCCTCAAGGGAACGCCGTACAAGGTGAAGTGGGCCGAGTTCGAGGGTGCCGCGCCGCTGTTCCAGGCCGTGCAGGCCGGGGCCGCCGACACTTCGTACGCCGCCGATCTGCCCACGCTCCAGGCGCTCGCCGGCGGGGTACGCGTCAAGGCCGTGGGAGCGCTGCACAACGACGGCACCCACACCGGGATCGTCGTCCGTAAGAACTCGCCGGTGAAGAGCGTCAAGGACCTCAAGGGGAAGAAGGTCGTCGTCTCCTCGGCCAAGGGGTCCATCGCCGAATATCTTTTGGCGCACGCGCTACAGCAGGCGGGGTTGAGCTACTCGGACGTCCATGTGCAGTATCTGCTGCCCACCGACGCCCAGGCCGCCTTCACCTCCGGCAAGATCGAGGCCTGGGCCACGTTCGGCGTGTACAAGACGGTCGCCGAGCAGCACGGGGGCCGTCTCCTGGTCAACGGCGCGAACGGGCGGGTGAGCGGCTACGGCTTCATCGGGGCCTCCGAGAAGGCCCTTGACGTCCCGGCGAAGAAGAAGGCCATCACCGACTATCTGCACCGCCTCGACAAGGCGCTGGCCTGGTCCCGCCGGCACCCCGCCGAGTATGCCAAGGCCATCCAGCACAACAACGGAGCCTCGGCCACGGTTGCCAAGGACTTGGTCGACCAGGCCAACAGCGAACTGCTGCCGGTGGGCAAGCCGGTGATCCGGTCCGTACAGAAGGTCGGCGACACCATGCACGACATCGGTGTCCTCACCCCCAGCCCGACCCTCGCCGACCACGTCGACACCAGCCTCTTCAAGGAGTGACCACCGCCATGCCCGTCGAGTTCATCAGCGCCGTGCACCCCAACCCCGCCACCGAGGGCGACCCCACCGCGGGTTCCGGAATCGATGTGGACTACGCCCGCCGCTACGCCCGCGCCCTGGACGACTCGGGCTTCGACTACACCCTGGTCACCTACCACTCGGCCGCGCCGGACGCGCTGCAGCTGGCCCAGTTCGTCGCCCATCACACCGAGCGCATCAAACCGGTCCTCGCCCACCGCCCCGGGGTGGTGTTCCCCACCCACGCGGCCCGCGCACTGGCCACGCTGGACCAGATCAGCGCCGGGCGGCTGGTGGTGCACATCATCTCCGGCGGCAACGACGAGGAGCAGCACCGCGAGGGCGACTATCTGGGCAAGAGCGAGCGGTACGCCCGCTCGGACGAGTACATCCGGATCCTGCGCAGGGTATGGGAGGCCGACGGGCCGATCTCCCATGAGGGCCCGTACTACCGCTTCGAGGGTTTCCGCTCCGATGTCGCCCCGTACCACGGCACCATCCCCATCTCGGTGGGCGGTTCGTCGAGCGACGCGTACCGGGTGGGCGGGCAGCTGGGCGACATCTTCGGGCTGTGGGGCGAGCCGCTGAAGGAGACCGCCGAGCAGATCGCCTCGGTGAACGCGTACGCGGACGCCGCGGGCCGGCCCCGGCCGCGCATCTGGGTGTCCTTCCGGCCGATCATCGCCCCCACCGACGAGCTGGCCTGGGAGAAGGCCCACCGCACCCTGGGCTCGGTCAAGGCCAACCACGCCGAGCGGGCCAAGCGCCGGCACTACCCGGCGGTCGGCCAGGGCGCCCCGTCCAACGTCGGATCGCAGCGGCTCCTGGCCGTCGCCGAGCGCGGCGAGGTGCACGACCGCTGCCTGTGGACCGCGCCCGCCGCGGCCACCAACGCCGCCGGTGCCTCCACGGCACTGGTCGGCTCCCCGGAGACGGTCGCCAAGGCGCTGCTCGACTACGTCGACATCGGCTGCGAGCTGCTGTCCATCCGCGGCTACGACCCGCTCAACGACGCCATCGACTACGGGCGTCACGTCCTGCCGCTGGTCCGTCAGGAGCTGGCGCACCGCGCCGCCACCTCGGCCGCCTGACATCCCCGCCCCCTCCGTTCCCCTCATGAAAGGCATCACCCGCATGCCCAGGCCACCGGCCCGCTCCCGTTCCCGGCGTGCCCGCGCCCGTACCGCTCTCGCCGCCGTCGTGGCGCTGACCGCCGGTGCGCTGAGCGCCTGTGGCGGCTCCGCGGGAGCGGACGGGGGCGGGAAGGGGCACTCCGTCACCCTCCGGGTCGGTGCGACCGGCTGGAAGGAGGAGGAGGCGCTGCTGAAGTTCGCGCATCTGGACGACACTCCGTACGAGGTGAAGTGGAGCCTGTTCCAGGGCGGCGACCGGCAACTGGAGGCGGTGCGCGCCGGTGCGCTGGACGTGGCGAGTTCCAGCGAGATCCCGCCGGTCTTCGCGGCGGCCGACGGAAAGCCGAACTTCAAGGTCGTCGCGGTGCGGCGGGGCAACACCCTCAACCAGGAGGTCGTGGCCCCCAAGGGGTCCACGATCACCTCGATGTCGCAGCTGCGGGGCAAGAAGGTCGGCTACGTGAAGAACACCACCGCCCACTACTTCCTCTACGAACTGCTGAAGCGGGCCGGGCTCGGCTGGGACGACATCGAGGCCGCTCCGCTGGATCCCGACAAGGGGATCGCCGCGCTCAACGGCGGTTCCATCGACGCGTTCGCCGGATACGGCAACGCGGTCATCACCGCCCATCAGCGGGGCGCGCGCACCATCGGTTCCGGCAAGGACATCCTCTCCGGCAACTTCCTGTGGACGGCCTCGGACGACACCCTCGGCGGCGCGGCCGAGCGCAAGGCGCTGGCGGATCTGCTGGCCCGTATCGACAAGGCGTTCGCCTATGTGCGCGCCGGGCGCCAGAAGGAGTACGCGAAGCTCATGGCCGCCGCCACCCACCAGCCAGTGGATCAGGCGCTGGAGGAGTTCACGGAGGGAGAGGCCCAGCGCAGGACCGGGATCCGGCCGGTGAGCGCCGGGGCCACCGCCTCCGAACAGAAGGTCGCCGACGCCTTCGGTGACCTCGGGGCGGTGAAGCGCAAGCTGACGGTGAGCGGATTCTGGAGCGACCGTCTCACTCCGCAACTGCGCCGGGAACTCGCCTCATGACCACCGACTTTGCGTTTCCCGTTCCGGATCTGACCTCGCTGCCCTCCGTGACGCGACGGCTCGCCACCACCGCGGCGGCGTACGACCGCGACGGCACGTTTCCGGCCGACGGGATCCGCGCCGCGCACGAGGCCGGACTGCTCACCGCCACCGTCGCCGAGCGGTACGGGGGTCCCGCCCTCGGGGTGGCGGACACCGCGCGCATCCTGCACGCGCTCGGCGAAGGCGATCCGTCGGTGGCGCTGATCGCCGCCATGAACCTCTCCGTCCACCGCCGCCAGGCCGTGCGGCCGCACTGGCCGGAAGTGCTCTACGGGCAGGTGCTGGCCGAGGCCGCTTCGCGGCCGGTGCTGCTCAACCACATCCGTGTCGAGCCCGAACTCGGCTCGCCCGCGCGGGGAGGGCTGCCCTCGACGGTGGCCCGGCGCACCTCGGACGGCTGGTCGCTCAGCGGCCACAAGCGCTTCGCGACCGGTGTGGAAGGGCTGGACTGGCTGCTGGTGTGGGCCACCACCGACGAGCCCGCGCCACGGGTTGGCACCTTCGTGGTGCCCGGCACCGCCCCCGGAATCGAGATCACCCACCGCTGGAACCATCTGGGGCTGCGCGCCAGCGGAAGCCATGACATCGCGCTGCACGACGTCGAGATCCCCGAGGGCAATGTCATCGACCTGACCGGGCACGGCGCCGCAGCGGAACAGGACAACCGCGCGGGCGCGGCCCTCCACCTGCCGCTCGCTGCCCTCTACCTGGGCGTGGCGCGCGCCGCCCAGGGTTACGTCCACCGCTTCGCCCACGAACGGACCCCCGCCAACCTCGGCCATCCGGTGGCCCGTACCGAGCGCTTCCGGCGCGTAGGCGGTGAGATCGCGCTGCGGCTGGACTCGGCCGAACATCTGGTGTTCACGGGTGCGGAGCGGGTCGACGGCGCCGACGGCTCGTACACCCCCGAACACGCGCTGGGCGCCCGTGTCCTGGCGGGCCGGCACGCCACCGAGGCGGTCGCCCTGGGGCTGCGGCTGCTGGGGAATCCGGGGCTGTCCCGCGACAACCCCCTGGAGCGCCACTTCCGGGACGTCCAGTGCGCCCCGGTGCACGCCCCGCAGGAAGACACGGCGTTGCTCGCCATCGGCGCGGCCGCGCTCGGCACACGAAGTGAGAGGCCGACATGACCGTCCCGCTGTCCGCTCCGGATACGGCCGACGGCGCGCGCTCCGCACCCGCGCACG
This sequence comes from Streptomyces sp. NPDC019937, assembly GCF_040631655.1. Taxonomy (NCBI): domain Bacteria; kingdom Bacillati; phylum Actinomycetota; class Actinomycetes; order Kitasatosporales; family Streptomycetaceae; genus Streptomyces; species Streptomyces sp. NPDC019937. Next base: position 155,754 of record NZ_JBEYAL010000015.1, on the reverse strand, counting down.
CCACCGGTACGGATACCGCCGCCGCGCTGCTGGCGGCCCTGCGCCGCGACCTGCCCGACGGGACGCTCGGCACCGGCCCCGAAGCCACCGGCCCGTACGCCATCGACCGCTCCGGCAGCACGCCGGACGGCGTCCCGCTCGCAGTCGTCCACGCCACGCACACCGAACACGTCCAGACGGCACTGCGGCACGCCCACGACCTGCGGATACCGGTCGTGCCACGCGGGGCGGGAACCGGGCTGTCCGGAGGGGCGAGCGCGGGCGCGGGCAGTGTCGTCCTCGACCTGTCCCGCATGAACCGCGTCCTGGAGCTGACCCCCGAGGAACAGATCGCCGTCGTCGAGCCGGGTGTCATCACCGCCGAACTGGACCGCGCGGCGGGCGAGTTCGGGCTGCGCTACGCACCCGACCCGGCGAGCGCGGCGATCTCGACCATCGGCGGGAACATCGCGACCAACGCGGGCGGGCTCCGCTGCGCCAAGTACGGAGTCACCAGGGACGCGCTCCTGGGCCTGGACGCGGTGCTCGCGGACGGGACGCTCGTACGGACCGGGCGGCGCACGGTCAAGGGCGTCACCGGCTACGACCTGACCGGCCTGCTCACCGGCTCCGAAGGCACCCTCGGGGTGATCACCTCGGCCACCCTGCGGCTGCGCCCGGTACCGGAGGAGACCGTCACGGTCGCCGCGTACTTCGCCACGTTCGCGGAAGGAGCCGAGGCCGTCTCCGCGCTCACCGCCGCCCGGGTCGAACCCGCCATGGCCGAGCTGCTCGACGGCCCGGTCCTGGGCGCGGTGGACGACGCCCAGGGCACGGACCTGCGGTCGCGCGGGGGCGCCCTGCTGCTCCTGCAGTGCGATGGGCGGGGCGCGGCCGCCGAAGCCGACGCGGCCGTACGGTGCTTGCGCGGACACGCGACGTCGGTCGAGGTCACCGGGGACCCCGCCGAGGCGGATCGGCTACTCGCCGCGCGGCGGCTCGCGCTGCCCTCGCTGGAGCGGCTGGGCCGGGTCCTGATCGAGGACATCGCCGTACCCCGGAGCCGACTGGCCGCCGCCGTACGCGAGATCGACGCCGCGGCCGACCGCCACGGGGTGCGGATCTTCACCTTCGCCCATGCCGCCGACGGCAACCTCCACCCCATTCTCGTCCTCGACCCGGCCCTCCCCGGCATCCCGGACGCCGCCTGGCAGGCCGCGGGCGACATCTTCAGCGCCGCCCTCCGCCTCGGCGGCACGCTCACCGGCGAACACGGCGTGGGCACTCTCAAACAACGATGGCTCGCCGACGAACTCGGACCGGACCTGCACCGACTCCAGCGCCGCATCAAGGCGGCCTTCGATCCGCACGGCATCCTCAACCCGGGCAAGGCGCTCTGACGTTCCCGGGGCCCGGCCCACCGGCGTGACCGCATGCGCCCTGCGGCCACGGCTTCCCGCACCCCGTACCCCGTACCCACGATTCCGAGGTGACCCTCCATGTCCACCGTCCTGTCCATTTCCGGAAGCCCCTCCGCCGCCTCCCGCACCGCCCGTCTCCTGCGCGGGCTGGACTCCCGGCTCGCCGTACAGGGGCACCAGGTGATCCCCCTGGACGCCCGCACGCTTCCCGCCGAGGCCCTGCTGCACGCGGACTTCAAACATCCGGAAATCATCCGCGTCACACAGCTCGTCGCACGGGCCGACGCCCTCGTCATCGGCACCCCGGTCTACAAGGCCGCGTACTCGGGGCTGCTGAAGGCGCTGCTCGATCTGCTGCCGCAGTACGCGCTGGAGGGCAAGACCGTGCTGCCACTGGCAACCGGCGGCAGCACCGCTCATGTGCTGGCCATCGACTACGGGCTGCGTCCGGTACTCGCCTCCATGGGGGCCGCACACATCACGCCGGGCTGGTTCGTGCTGGACAAACACATCGAAGCGCGGGAAGACGGGAGTGTCGTCGTGGACCCTGCCGCCCGGGAAGCGCTCGAACGGGTCGCCGACCAGTTCTCGGCGGCGCTGAGCGGCCCGGGCTCCGCCGACGCCTTCGCCGCGTGACCCCGGAACCGGCGCGGTGTACGCGCCGATCCCGAGCGGGCCGCCCATCACGACCGCTCCAGCCTCTCTCTCCACAGGCGCTGGCGACGCCCTTGTCGTTCCACCTCCTACCCCTCTTTTCCTGTGCGGGAGCGGTTCGTCCGGCGCCGCGACAGACCTCCTCGATGTCATGTTGGTGCTGCACTTGCCGGAGGACGGTGTCGCCGATGCGGTGGCCGTCGCGCAGGCGGAGGACCCTGGCGCGTTTGGTGACGAGGACGGTCAGGCGCCGGCGGCCAGATCAGGGAGTCCTTGAGGGCCTCCTCGGTGGCGGTGGTCTCGGCCAGGAAGCATTCCTCCGCCACCGAGGTGCCGCAGAGCAAGCGGGCCCGGCGCACCACCGACGGCAGCAGCAAACCCTGCACCACCAGCGTGGTGACGATGGTGTCGCGGTCGGGGAACGGCGCGCCCGAGTCGAGCACGGTGGGCCACGCGAGCGCCGGCGCCAGTGACACCCCGCCCCGGAAGCCCGGGGCGTTCAGGCAGGCCACCCCGCTGGATGACGCTGCGACCAGGATGCCGACGGCCCCGGGCTGGACATGGTGAACCTCCCAGCGGGCGCCCCATAGGTGGCCATGGCCTTTCGTCCTCCCCGGCGTCCGCATTCCGAAGTCCTCGTCGTACAGACCGCGGCGCAAGACGTCACGCAGGGCTTGATCGTCCTCGACGACCAGGATGCTGGGGCGCATGGTCCTCATCCGGCCGTGCGGCCGGGTGGGGCGTGTCGCCGAGGAAGGATGCGGGCAGCCAGTGGGCCGCGGCGCACAGGCACACTCCGAGCCAGCCGCCGACGAACAGCCAGCCGCCGACGACATCGGTGAACCAGTGCACCCCGAGGTAGACGCGGGTGAGTCCGACCAGCAGGCCCCAGCAGCCGACGGCGACGCCAAGCGCCGTCCCGCCGCGCGGGCCGCGCAGGCTCAGCGCCACGATCAGCAGCCCGGCGGTCAGTGCGGCCGTGGTGGTGTGCCCCGACGGGTAGGCCCAGCCGCTCGCGTGCGTGGCCCAGTCATCCCGCGGCGGGCGGGCCCGGTGGATGAGCTCCATCACGCCGTACCGAAGCGCCTGTCCTGCACCGAGGCAGGCCGTGCAGAGTGCGGCGGTGAGCAGCCTGCGCCGCGCCGTCCGCACCATCACGACCCCCGCCAGCACGGCGAGGACGTACGGGATGACGCCGGTTCCGGTGGCCGTCAGCCCGCGTGCCAGGGCCAGCGCCGCATCGGGGCGGTGGCCGATGGACCACGAGACAAAGCCGTCGTCCAGCCACAGCGGAGCACCGCCGTAGCCCACGACCACCATGGTCAGCACTCCCAGCGCCGTCCAGGCGCCGAGGCCCGCGCTGCACCACAGCCCTGCGGAGTCCCTGCGGTTCACAGGGCAGCCAGGAGCGGACGCAGCACAGTGGCGCTCAAGTGACGGGCAAGCGTCTGCGCCCACCGCCGCGAAAGGATCATCGCAGCGAATGCCACGAGCCCGCCCACGAGCACGCCGACCGCGACATCGTGCGGGTAGTGCACGCCGACCCAGACCCGGGAGGCCGCCATGGCGAGCGCGGCCACGGCCGCTCCCAGGCGACGTGAGACGAACACCAGCGCCACGGCGGTCGCCGCCGCGATCGCCGCATGATTGCCGGGAAAGGACCAGTCGCCCGGTGCCGGGCACGCCTCCAGCGTCCTCATGTGCAAGCTCCGGCACGGCCTGTCCTCACGCACCACCAGTTTCAGGACGGCATCCACGCCGTACGCCAGGACCACGACCACCGGCGCGGCCAACGCCGTCACCGCCATCACTGCCCCTGCCCGCCGGGCCTGCCACCAGCCCAGGACCATCAGCAGGGCGAATATCGCCAGCCCGTACGCCGGCCACGCCGCCACCGCGGTGTCCAGCCAGCCGGGCGAGCGCCCCGCCAGGTCCACCACATCCGTGTACGCGGAGCCGTCGATCGACGCTCCGCCGAACTCGGAGATCATCCGCGCGCCTCTTTCGCCCTGGCCTGCCTGCGGCTGCGGTGCAGCTCGGCGGCGAGCGGAATCAGCGAAACCACCACGATCAGCGCCACCAGCGGCAGCAGATAGCGGTCCACGCCGGGGATCGAGGAGCCCAGCGCGTATCCCGCCAGGGACAGGCCGACGCTCCACACCAGGCCGCCGACCACTTGCCAGACGGTGAACACCCGGACGGGCACGTCCAGCGCCCCTGCCAGCGGATTGAGGACGGTCCGCACCACTGGCACGAATCGCGCCAGGACGATGGCCTTCGCATGCCCGTACCGCGCCAGCAGCACCTCGGCCCGCTTCGCACCCTCGCGCAGCCGGGTGGACCGGCTGCGCGCGAGCAGGGTGCCGCCCGCCCGGCGCCCTATGAGATAACCGCACTGCGCACCCGCCAGCGCGCCGAACGCCGCAGCGGCCAGCAGAGGGCCCAGGGACAGCCGTACGCCGTGCTGCCCCGTGCCCGTGCACAGCAGCCCCGCCGTGAACAACAGGGAGTCGCCCGGCAGGAAGAAGCCGATCAGCAGTCCCGTCTCGGCGAACATCACCGCGCCGACACCCAGCACTCCGAAGGCGGCCAGCAGCGAGTGCGCGTCGAGCGCGTTCACAGCGAGCGACGATAGGACCACGGGTGTGGTCATCGACATGAGTCCTTTCCCTGCGCACGACCGGATGTACGGCACCCCGACCGACTACAACTCCGTAGACGGTCTACGTGACTGTAGACGATAGTGGGGTGAGAACCGTTCCCATGACCGACGCGAAGGACGAGCGCCGACCCGCGGGTGGGCTGGAGGCGGCCGTCAATGGCCGCCCTGTGGGCTTCGGACACACCGCTCACCCCTGCCCAGGTCCAGGCCGAACTCGCCTCCGGCCTGGCGCGCACGACCGTGACGACGATCCTTTCCCGCTTGCATGAGAAGGGGACCCTGGAGCGGGAGCGGCAGGGCCGCGGCTACGCCTACCGCCCCATACAGGACCCGCACGGCCTGACCGCTCTGCGCATGCACGGCGAACTCGCCCGCGACAGCGACCGGGAGAGCGCTCTGGCCCGCTTCGTCGCCCAGCTCAGCCCGGACGACGAGCAGGTCCTGCGGCGACTGCTGGAAGAGGGCCTATGACGACCACGCTCCTGCTGATCCCACTCCTCCTGCCCTGTGCGTCGCCTCCCCTGGCCCGCCGGATCCTCGACCACTGCTCGCCGTGGCCGCCCTGTGGCCCCTCACCGTCTCCGCGCTCCTCCTCGCAGCCGGTACCGTCGCGGCGCTCGGCACCTTCGCGGTGACCGGCCTGCTCAAAATCCCGGCCTTTGCCGCGCTGGGCGAGCTGGTCCATCCTCTGCGAACGCCCTCCGAACGGCTGGTCCTGCCCGTGGCCGCCCTGGCCGCCGGTCTGCTCACGCTCGGCACCTTTTCGCTCGGGCGCTCGGCCGTGCGCCAGGCCGCGGGTTTGCGCACCGCCCGCTCCCAGGCCGAACGCCGGCCCCCCGCGGGCGACCTGTGCGTCATCGACTCCCCGCACCCGGACGCCTACGCCCTGCCCGGCCGCCCGCACCGCATCGTCGTCACCACCGGCATGCTGCGTGCCCTGCGGCCGGACGAGCGGGAGGCCCTCTTCGCACACGAGCGCGCCCACAACACCGGCGGCCACCGCTACTTCCTGGCCGCGGCGGAACTCGCCGCCCACTGCCACCCCGCCTTGCGGCCGGTCCGTGAAGCGGTCCGGCTGGTCGCGGAACGCGCGGCCGACGAGGCGGCCGCCACTGCTGTCGGCGACCGGCGCCTGACCGCCCGCGCCATCGCCCGAGCCGCCCTGGCCGTGCACGCGGCGGACCCGGATCGCCCGGCGTTCACACCGGCGGCGACAACCGGCCCTGTGCCGCGGCGTGTGGCCGCCCTCCTGTCCCCAGCCGGACGGACACCGCGCATCGTGCCGTGGATCGCCGTTCTCCTGGCCGCCTGCGCGGTGATCTCCTGCGCCACTGCGGCGACCGGCGCACTCAGCGTCCACCAGGACATCGAAGTCGCCCAGGGCGAGGCAAGCCGCTGAAACGGAGAGTGCCCAACCGGTATCCCCGGACAACCCACCACAGCTTCCGTCGAGCCGGAGGCCGCGGCGGGCGTCAAAAGATCGTCCGGCGCACGGGCAGCGCGATGTCCCGCACAGAATCAGGCGACAGTGAGCGGTTGCTACGGTGCGTGACCGACGGCGAAGACCAGGTAAGCGCCGTACAACGCGGACAACGCGGTCGTAGAGCCCAGCAGGAGGACGCGCACACTGCCCGAGCGGACTCGGGCCAGCCCGATCGCCAACGGCAGCAATAAGGGAAAGGCGGGCAGGAGGAACCGGGCCCGGGCGCCGAAGAACGCCGAGTCCCCGACAGCGATCACCAACAGCCCCACGCTGTACGCCACGAGCGGCAGCGGCTGGCCGTGCGCCACTGTCACGGCTCCGAGGGCTATGGCGGCGCACAGCACGAGCGCCACGACTACCCAGGCGAACGGCACAGACGTGGCATGAAGGAAGACCCGGACCAGCTGGCGGACTGTGGTGACCCCCCAGTCGAATCGGGAACGCCACAGTTTCTGGACGGCGAAGTAACCGTCCCAGTGGCCGAGCCGGGTGCCCACCCATGTGACAAACCCCAGCCAGCCCAGCGGGGCGATCACCGCACCCAGACAAAGCTGCCACCGTGCCTTCGCCGGCTGCCGTGCCGGACGCCTGCGGATTCGCACCAAGGCGACGGCAGCCGCCCCGTCGATCGCGACCACCAGAGCCATCCCGCTGGGCCGGGTCAGCCCCGCCAACGCGCACAGGACGCCGGCCCATATCCAGCGCTGGGTCAACGCCGCATACAGTGACCAGGCGGCCAAGGCCGTGAACAGCGCCTCCGTATAGGCCATGCTCTCCACCACGGCGTGCGGCAGCGCACCCCAGAGCACCGCGGCCAGCACTCCGGTGTGCCTGCCGTAGCGCCAGGCGGCGACGGCGAAGATCCCCCAGGCCGCGGTCAGGGACGCGAGCCAGGAGACCAGAAGAGCGGCATGCGGGACGGGCAGCGACGTCAGGGCGTGCACGAGCCGGATCAGTGCCGGATATAGCGGGAAGAACGCCAGGTTGGAGTAAGCGTTCCATGCCTGCGGACTGGTCGCGAGTACGGGCAGGCCGCGGTCGTATCCGTGCATCGCGATATTCCCGTACCGCTCGGCGTCCCATATCGTCGCCAGTCTTCCCAGCGCTGGATCTCCACGCCGGTGGCCCCAGTACAGGAGCACCGCCACCCCGACGGCCCGCACCATGGCGAAGCCCAGCACAGCGGGCGCCGCGTCACGGGCTGCCGCGCGCAACCGGTGGCATCGAAGGGCACGGCTGTCCCCTGCTTCGACGGTGATGGCCGACGGCCGGGATTCCACGAGGCGATCCCCTACCCGAGAAACAGCTTCGATTCATGCGACATCGCCACGTCCTGCCTGGTCATATCGCCACCATGGCATCTCGTGGCCACCCGCACGCGCCGGAGTCGTCCACACGGATTACTCAGTGCCGACCGAGCGCGGGCCTCGAGCGCGAGACCCTGTGCCGTTCAGGAATGCGTCGCTGCAGGTCGTAGGCGGTCTGGCGGGGTTTGCGGGCGCGCTGGGACCATGTCCAGGTGATCGTCTCACTGGTGTACCGCCGGTGCGGTACCGGTGGGCGGACCGGTTGTGGTTCGCGGCATTGTCCTCGCTGATACCCCAGCGTCGCTGGGCGCAGGTGTTACCTGCCACGCCAGGGACGTTGCTCCGCTGGCATCGGCGTCTCGTTACACGCAGGTGGGACTACAGCGAGTGCCGGACCAGGCCGGGCGGCCGGCGACAGCGGAAGCTGTGAAGGAGTTGGTGGTGCGGCTGGCGCGGGAGAACCCGCGCTGGGGCTGCCGCAGGATCCAGGGGGAACTCGCCCGGCTGGGCCACAGGATCGGCGCCTCCACCGTCTGGAAGATCTTGACGGCAGCTGGTGTCGACCCGGCTCCCCGCCGCGCCGGGCCGACATGGCGCGAGTTCCCGACATCCCAAGCCGAGGCCATCATCGCCTGCGACTTCCTGCACATCGACCTGGCAAGCCTTCGGCGGGTCTACGCGCTGGTCTTCCTCGAGCATGGCACGCGCCGCCTCCACATCGCCGACGTCACCGCTCATCCGACTGCGCAGTGGACGGCCCAGCAGGCCCGCAACCTTGCTCTTGAGGTGGACGTGCGCCTCGAGTCGTTGCGCTTCTTGATCCGCGACCGGGACAGCAAGTACACAGAATCCTTCGGCGCGGTCTTCGAAGCTGAGGGCATCGAGACCGTCAGGACCGCCCCTCGGGCCCCGCGGATGAACGCGCACTGCGAGAGAGTCATCGGGACACTGCGGCGTGAACTCCTCGATCACGTGCTGATCTGGAACGAGACCCATGCTCGCCACGTCCTCGATGTCTACGCCCGGCACTACAACGGCCATCGCCCCCATCAGGCTCGAGGGCAACGTCCGCCCCTTACCGACAGCCGGACCGCACCTTTGACCGACTCGAGTACTCCGCGGCGACTGCTCCAGACTCGCGTTCTCGGCGGCCTGATCAACGAGTACAGACATGCGGCCTGACCTGCCGCGACAGATTTCTGAACGGCACAGGGTCGCGAGGGCAGGGAGGCGAACCAGAGACGATCCGCAGGCTCGTACCGTACCCGCCCTGCATCTGGCGTCGTAGCACAGCGTTTTCGTGCCGAAGGACGAGAAGCTGAGCCTCCTTCGAGGTGTCCCGCTGTAGGAGCACTCCTGGGACAGAGAGAAGACGTCGAGTCATCCGGTAGAGAAGCGACACGACCATCCAACCAGGATCGCAGTACTACGCGGAGGCCCGTGGCCTTTTGACCAGCAGCGATGAATATCCGAGCCCCACACGGTGAACACCCGCTCCCAGGTGCCATCGACGGCCCACATCCGCAGCCGGTTGTAGACGCCCCGCCAGTTGCCGTACTTCTCGGGCAGGTGGACACACTGCGTTCCGGTCTGGAACTTGAAGGCGATCGTGTCGATCACCTCTCGGTGATCCCGCCACCGGCCGCCCCGCTTCGGCGTCCGGTCCGGGAGTAACGGCTCGATCCGCGCCCACTGCGCGTCAGTCAGCGGCACACCCGGACCAACGACTGACAGATCCAAACGAAACTGCCTAGCCGCGGGCCTCGGGTGAGGTGAGGCCGGTCAGCAGGAGGCGCATGCCGCGGTGGAAGTGGGCGTCCCAGTCGTCCTCATCGAGCAGCGGGAAGTGGCCCGCGAGGGTGGGGTATTCGTCGATGTGGGCGCGGAGGTGGGCGTCCACGGCCGAGCGGGTGGCCGCCTCGTCGGAGCGCTTGCGCCACACCGCTTCGGAGGAGGCGGAGCCGATCACATAGTGGGTGATGGTGGCCGCGGCGGACGACAGGTGCACCCCGTCGAAGCCGCCGGTGGTGAGCGCGGTGTAGGCGAACTCCGAGGACCGCAGGGCGTGCGGGCCCATGAGGGGACGGGAGTTGGCCAGGGCCGCGGCCCAGGGGTGGCGCAGCAGGACGGACCGCAGCCCTGTCATGAACGCCTTGATGTCGTCCTGCCAGGAGGCGCTGTGCTCGTCGGGCAGGTCCAGTTCGGCGAACACCGCGTCGAGGGCCAGATCGAGGACGTCGTCCTTGGTGGCCACATGCCAGTAGAGGCTGGTCGCATGAGCACCGAGCCGCTCCGCGAGGCGGCGCATGCTCAGTTTCTGCACGCCGTCGCGGTCCAGCAGCTCAACAGCGGTGGCGATGATCCGGTCGTGTGACAGATGAGGCCGTGGGCGGGAGGTCTTCTCCGCGCGGAACCATACCGCTCCCGGTGCGTTCTCCAGCGTCTTCTTTCCCTTGTTCCCGTTCGGCTTCGCGCTCACGAGGCCGCAGCCTACCTCGTTGCTGTTCCCCGTCCGCGACTCCTACAGTGGTGGATGTATTCCAACACTGTTTGAGAATAGCAACGAGGGAGGACCATGAGCGACGAAGAAGGTCATCCGCGACGGTGGGCGATCCTGGTGGCGCTGTGTGCCGCACTCCTCGTGATCGTCATCGACAACACGGTGCTGCATGTCGCGGTGCCCGCCATCGGCGACGCTTTCGAGGCGTCGACGGGCCAGCTCCAGGCAGTGATTGACGCCTATGTCGTGGTCTTCGCCGGGCTTCTCATCACGGCGGGGGTGGTCTCCGACCGGTACGGCAGGCGGCGCACCGTGGTGGCGGGGCTGCTGGTGTTCGGCGTGGCGTCGGCGCTGGCCGCGGCGGCCCTCTCGGTGGAGTGGCTGATCGCGATGCGGGCCCTGATGGGCGTGGGCGCGGCACTGGTGATGCCCGCGACGCTCGCGGTGCTGGTCGCGGTGTTCCCCGAGAAGGAGCGCCCGCGGGCCTTCGCAGTGTGGAGCGCGGTCGCGTCGGTGGGCATGGCCGCCGGACCCCTGCTCGGGGGTGCGCTGGTCGACGTGTGGAGCTGGGCCGGGGTCTTCCTGATCAACGTCCCCGTGGTGACGGTGGCCCTGGTGGGCATCGTCCGGCTGGTGCCCGAGGCGCGGGCCGGGGACGGCCGGGGGCTGGATCTGCTCGGCACCGTCCTGGTCACCGCGGGGATGACCGGCCTGGTGTGGGCGCTGATCGAGGCCCCGGCGTACGGGTACACCTCCCCCGCGGTGCTGGGCGGTGCGCTGGTGGCGGTGGTGGCGCTCGTCGCCTTCGGCGTACGGCAGACCCGCTCCCCGGTGCCGATGGTCGATCTGCGGCTGTACCGGGACCGGAGGTTCTCCGGGGCGAGCTTCGCGGTGGCGGTGATGACGGTCGCGACGGGCAGCACCCTCTTCATCCTGAGCCAATATCTGCAACTCGTGCTGGGCTACAGCGCGTTCGAGACCGGGCTGGCGGCCATCCCGCTGGCGGCGGGAGTCGTCGCGGGCTCCACGGTGGGCGGCCGGGCACCGGCCAGGTTCGGGCCGCGGGCCTGCATCGTGGCGGGCTTCGCCGTCACCGCGGCCGGTTTCGCGGTGCTGGCATCGCTGTCCGAGGGCAGCGGCTATGGGGCGGTGTCCGCCGGTCTCGCGCTGGCCGGTCTGGGATCCGGCGTCGCGGGCCCCTCGGCCACCAGCACCGTGCTCGGCGCGGTGCCGCCGGAGCGGGCCGGTATGGGCTCCGCGCTCAACGACACCCATCAGCAGCTCGGCATCGCGCTGGGGGTGGCCGGTCTGGGCAGTCTGCTCGCCACCGCCTACCGGGGTGACCTGCCGGACGGGCTGCCCGATCACGCGGTGTCCTCGCTGGGGGCGACGCTGTCGTACGCGAAGGAACACACGGGCGGAAGTGCCCTGGCCGAGACGGCCCGTTCGGCCTTCACCGACGCCCAGTCCCTCACCATGGCCATCGGCGTGGCGGCCGCCCTGGCCGGTGCGGCCGTGGCGTTCTTCGCCCTGCCGGGCCGCGCCGCCCGGCCCGCGACCCCCGAGCCGGAGGCGGAGGAGGCGGGACAGCCGGGCTGAGCGGGGGTACGGCGTCCGGGCGCGCGGCACCCGGACGCCACCTCGTGGGCGCCCACCGCTCAGGTGTGCTCCGGCAACGGCGGGTGCAGCAGCAGGACCGAGGGCACCTGATCGGGGTGGGCGAACCGCAGCAGCTGGTGTCCCACGCCCTGAAGGGTGTCAATATTCCGATCCGGCTGCTGAGCTGGTCCTTTCCTGTGAATGGTGAGGCGGTCGGGATGGCGTGGTGTGGTACTCGTTGAGCAGTCCGCCAAGTACCTGTCGGCGCCTGACCGTGGCAGCGGGCAGGGGGTGACGTTCGGGTCGTCGTCGGGTGCTCGGAGGCCGAGGCTGCGGTGGGCTCGTCCGGCGTTGTAGTGCTCGGCGTACTGGTTGAGGACTGTGCGTAGGTGTCGTTCGCCGGTGATGCGGAGTCGGTCGGTGCATTCGGCGCCGGCTGTCCGTATCCATCGTTCGCCGAACGCGTTGGACCGTGGGCTTTGCGGCGGTGTCGGGATGACGGCTGTGCCGTTGCCGGCGAAGACGGCGTCGAATGCGGCGGTGAACTTGCTGTCCCGGTCCCGGATGAGGAACCGGAAGCACCCAGCCCTTTCCTCGAGGTCCATGAGCAGGTTGCGGGCGAGTTGGGTGGCCCATGCGCCGGTGGGGTGGGCGGTGACGCCCAGGACGTGAACGCGCCGGGTGGCGATATCCATGACGAAGAAGACATAGAGACGTCGGAGGAAGACAGTCTCTACGTGCATGAAGTCGCAGGCGAGCAGCGGGTGGGCCTGGGCTTGGAGGAAGGTGCGCCAGGTCTGCCGGGAGGCGCGCCGCGGTGCGGGCGGCAGGCCGGAGCGGCGCAGAACGCGCCGGATGGCGGCGGCGACCCGATGGCCCAGCCGTCGAAGTTCACCCTGGATCCTGACGTATCCCCAGGTCGGGTTCTCTCTCGCCAGGCGCTGGATGAGCGCGACTGTCTCTTCCGGCAACGGCGGCCGGGCCTGGCTGGTGCCTGGCGCCATTTCCAGCGCACCAGACGGCGATGCCAGGTCAGCAGGGTGCCCGGAGTGACCAGCCGATGGCGACGTCAGGCAGGCGGCAGGTGCCGGACGAGAGCGAAGAGCACGGCACGGTCAGCCCATGAAAGCCGCGGCCGCTCGACCTGCCGACGCAGTACAGCGACCTCATGCCGAAGGGCAAGGATCTCGGCGTTCTTCGCAGCGGCCGACCGGCCCAACAAGAGGAGGCAGCCCTTGGTCTCGACCGGGAGGCCGACCCGGTGGCGCTGCTAGCTGCGCATGACAGGATTCTATCGTCCATCGGCTCTTCTGCCATCGGCCGGTTCAGTGCGAGTCGGCGGGGGCGGGCGAGAGCCGGTAGGTGCCCTGATGGGTGATGACATGGCCGGCTGTGGGCGGTGCGAAGTGGGTGCCCAGGACGAGAGTGTCCGTGTCGGCGAGTGAGCCGAGCAGGGTGCGGCGCGAGGTCTCGGACTGCTGCGGATCGATGTCGACGCAGGCTCCGATGGTGGGATGGACGAGCTGCACGGGGTGGTGGATGCAGTCGCCGGTGATCAGAGCCCTCCGGCCGCCGCTGGTCAGCTCGACGGCGACGTGGCCCGGAGTGTGGCCGGGGGTGGGGAGCAGGCGCAGGCCGGGAAGGACATCGGTGCCCTCGGCGGGGACGTCGAGGAGATCGAGCAGTCCCACCTCCTCGACCGGGATCACGGAGTCCCGGAACATCTGCTTGCGCGCCTCCTCCATGTCGTACCCGGCCCAGAACTCCCTCTCGGTGCGGGAGGTCAGGTAGCGGGCCCGGGGGAAGGTGGGCACCCACTCCCCGTTCACCTGCTGTGTGTTCCAGCCGACGTGGTCGGCGTGCAGGTGGGTGAGGATGACCAGGTCCACCTGGTCCGGGGAGAATCCGGCGGTGGTCAGGCGCCGGAGGTAGTCGGTGTCCAGGTCGTGCCAGGCCGGGTTGGCGCGCTGCTTGCCGTTGCCGATGCCGGTGTCCACCAAAACGCGCAGCCCGCCGAGGGTGAAGGCGAAGCTGTGGCTGTCGATGCGGAGGGTGCCCTCGTCGTCGGCGAAGTGAGGGCGCAGCCAGTCCTGCCGGGCGACGAGGTCCGGGGTGGCGTCGGGCAGCAGCCAGGATCCGGTGGCGGGCGGGAGGAGGACCTCGTCGATGCGGTGAACGGTGATGTCACCCACGGCCCAGGAGGGGATGGCGGTCGGGTCGGTGCTCATGATCAGTCGTTCCCTTTGGTCTCGTTACGGATGGTCGTTGTGTGCGTTGTGGGCTGCCCGGTGCCGCGACGCGGCCAGTGCCGACAGGGCCGCGACGGCGAGCAGGGCGGTGGCGACGGCGTAGGCGTGGGTGGCGGTGCGCAGCCCGTAGTGCTGGGTGGCGGCGCCCGCGGCGATGGCGGGCAGGCTCATGGAGAGGTAGCTGAGGACGTAGTAGGCGGCCAGGGTCGCGGCACGGTCCTGCGCGTCGAGTGAGGCGAGTGTCATGCGCAGCGCCCCTTGGGAGACGGCGCCGAAGGCGATTCCGGCCAGGGCGGCACCGCCGTAGACGGCGGGCAGGCCGGCTCCGTGCAGACCGCTCAGTGTCAGGGCCGTGGCGGGGACGACGGCCAGGCTTCCGCCGCCGGCGGCGGCGTGCGGCGCAGTGTGCCGCAGTGTCCACACGGTGAGCGCGGCCGCGGCGGTGAGCGTGAAGAAGACCATGCCGCCGGCCGCCTGCGGGGCGCCGGGGGCCACGAGGCGCACGAGCGCCGGCCCGAGGGAGGAGTAGAAGCCGCCCAGGGCCCAGATGGCGACGACACCGGTGCCGGCCGTCAGCAGGGCGCGGCGTGCCGACGGTGGCACGGCGAGCTCAGGGCGCAGCGCTCGCAGGGCGCCGGGGTGCGGGCGGGCCGTCTCCGTGGTGAACGTGACCGCGGCTGCCTGGGCCGCGAAGAGAACCGCGAGCACGACGTAGACGGTGATTGTGGGGGCGCGTGCGAAGCGGACGAGGAGGGTGGTGGTCAGGACGCCCGCGGCCATGCCCGCCACCGGAGCGATGGTGTTCGTCAGTGCGGCTCGGCCTGGTCGCCGGGGGTCCTCCAGGTCGAGGAGGGCCGCGCCGGCGGCGCTGGTGGCCGCGCCGGTGGCCGCCCCCTGCAGGACGCGGGCGGCGATCAGCGCCCCAGCGCCGTTCGCGAAGGCCAGCAGCACCATGGAGGCGGCCTCCACCAGCAGGGCGCCCACCAGGACGGGGCGTCGTCCCAGGTGGTCGGAGAACGCTCCGGTGGTGAGCAGGGCCAGCAGCAGAGTCAGCGAGTAGGCGCTGAAGACCACGGTGATGGTGAGCGCGGACAGGTCCCAGACGTCCTGGTAGCGGGGGTAGAGCGGGGTGGGTGCACTGGATGCCGCGAGGAGGGCGGCCAGGATCGAGGCGTACAGGACGAAGGGCGCCGCGCGGTCGGTCGCGCAGGTGCGGACGACTTGGTAGGGGCATTGCGCGGGTGCTCGTGGCGTGACGGTGAGCATGGGGCTCCTCATGCGCTAAACGCTATGGAATTGCTTTAAGCCACCGTAGACCTTACAGTCGACTAACGCAAACCTTTAGCTTTTGAAGCTGAGGGTGCGCTTCACGGCTTCCGTTCGAGGAGAGAGAAGTCCATGTCCACCGCAGAGCTCACCCCGCCGGAGGCGGCCCGCTGGGCCGCCCGCGCCGGGCTCCGACTGCCTGCCGACCGCCACGCCGCGGTCGCGGCCACCGCCAACCACATCCACTCCGTCGTCGCGGTCCTGCGGGAGCTGGACTTCGGAGACACCCCGCCCGCCCCCGCCTACCGCGCAGGAGAGGAGCAGCACGATGCAGCCGTATGAACTGTCCCTGGCCGCGGCCGCCGACGCGATCCGGGAACGGCAGCTGTCCCCCGTCGAGCTGGCGGACTCCGTCCTGCAGCGCATCGCCCACGTGGAGCCGCACCTTCAGGCCTACGTCACCGTCACCGCCGAGCGCACCCGCCGGGCCGCGCGTGAAGCCGAACACGACATCGCGAACGGCCGCTACCTTGGTCCGCTGCACGGCATCCCCATGGGCGTCAAAGACCTGATCGACGTCGCCGGCGCGGCGACAACGGCCAGCTCCCGGGTCCGCGCCGACCACCACGCGCAGACCGACAGCACCGTCGCCGCACGCCTGGCAGAGGCCGGTGCGGTCCTCATGGGCAAGACGCACACGCACGAGTTCGCCTACGGACTGACCACCCCGCAGACCCACAACGCCTGGGACCGGAGCAGGGTCGCCGGCGGCTCCAGCGGCGGATCAGCCGTCGCCGTGGCCTCGGGCATGGCCACCTTCGCTCTGGGCACCGACACCGGCGGATCCATCAGGGTGCCCGCCGCGCTCAACGGAGTGGTCGGCCTCAAGCCGACCTACGGCCTCCTCCCCCGCCACGGCGTCACATCCCTGTCCTGGTCGCTGGACCACGTCGGCCCGATCACCCGCACCGTCGAGGACGCGGCCACGGTCCTGACCGCCCTGGCCGGACACGACCACCGCGACCCCGCCTCCCTGACCACACCACCCGCCACGGACTACCGGCCGGATGCGGGCACGGACCTGAGTGGGCTGCGGGTCGGTGTTCCGCGCACCTACTACTTCGACCACATCGAACCGGAGGTCGAAGCCGCCGTCCGGCGTGCCATCGACCAGCTCCAGGCCCTCGGCGCACACCTCGTCGAGGTCGAGATCCCCATGACCCGCTACATCCAGGCCACCCAATGGGGCCTGATGGTGGCCGAGGCCACCGCCTACCATGAGGGCACCCTGCGCACGGTCCCCGAGCTCTACCAAGACGACGTCCGCATCCTCCTCGAGGCCGGCGAACTGATGCCCGCCGGTGACTACCTGCGCGCCCAGCGCTCCCGCACCCTCATGCGGCAGGAATGGACCCGCACGCTGCAGGAGGTCGACGTGATCGCCGCCCCCACCGTCCCCGCGACCGCCGTCAAGGCCGACCAGGACACGATCACCTGGGCCGACGGCACGGTCGAGGGCGTCTCCGACGCCTACGTACGCCTGTCGTCCCCCGCCAACATCACCGGAATACCATCCCTGTCCGTACCGGTCGGCCACGACACCGCGGGGCTGCCGATCGGCATGCAACTCCTCGGACGGCCCCTCGGCGAGAGCGTGCTCCTCAGGGTCGGCCACGCCTACGAGCAGACCCAGCCCGCCCGCGACCTCGCGCACGCGGCGTGAACGCATGACGGGACCCGGCCGCATCACTCCGGCAGGGTCGATGCCCGACGGCTCTGAGGCAGCCGTCGGGCACCGGCTCGCTCTCGCCGTCGAATGGTCGCCATTGGTCGCACAATGGCGTACGGATCGCTAGACGCAATGATTTCGCTTTAAGATGGGTATCATGAGCAGGCAGATGGTGCGCCCCGGTGGGCGCAGCGCCCGGGTCCAGGCATCGGTGCATGCCGCCGCACGCGAACTCGCCTCGGAGGTGGGCCGGGACGCCCTGACCGTACCGATGATCGCCCTACGTGCGGGCGTGACACCGTCGACGATCTACCGCCGCTGGGGGGACCTGCAGGAGCTGTTGTCGGACGTGGCGGTCGAGCGTCTGCGGCCCGACACCGCGCCCCGGGACCACGGTGCCCTGCCGTCCGACCTGACGGCCTGGGCCGAGCAGTTCCTCGACGAGATGTCCTCCCCCGTCGGCCGCACCTACATACGCGACGCCCTGCTCGGCGACCCGGACGGCAGCAACGCCGGTCAGTGCTCCGCCTACGCCGCCGAACAGATCGACGTCATCCTCTCCCACGCGACCGAGCGCGGGGAGGAGACGCCCGACGTCGAGACGGTCATGGACCGCGTCGTCGCTCCCCTGATGTACCGCATCCTCTTCCGCCCGGACGGACTCGACGCCGCGTACGCCCGCCGGCTCGTGACCGAAGTCCTCGGCCCGACCGGCCGGTGACTGGGACCGCACACTCTTCTGGCACTGGGTAACCGCACGCGCGGCCGCCCTCTCCTGGACAGCGCCCGGCCTGGCTCCCGGACCCTGTGCCGTTCAGAAACCCGTCGCGCCTTGTCAGGCCGCGTATCTGTACTCGTTGATCAGGCCGCCAAGGACACGCGTACGGAGTAGCCTTCGCTTGCTGTCCAGGTCAGTCAACGGCGTGGTCTGGTCGTCGGCGAGGGGAGGCAGTTGCCCTCGGGCCTGGTGTGGGCGATGCCCGTTGTAGTGCTGGGCGTAGGTTTCGACAACGTGTCGAGCCTGGGCCTCGTTCCAGATCAGCACGTGATCGAGGAGTTCACGCCGTAGCGTCCCGATGACTCTCTCGCAGTGCGCGTTCATCCGCGGGGACTGCGGGGCGGTCTTCACGGTTTCGATGTCCTCGGCCGCGAAGACCGCGTCGAAGGGCTCGGCGTATTTGCCGTCCCGGTCACGGATCACAAAGCGCAGCGCCTCGAAACGCTCGCCCATTTCGAGGACGAGGTTGCGGGCCTGCTGGCGCGTCCACTGCGCGGTCGGATGCGCGGTCACTCCAGCGATGTGGAGGCGGCGCGTGCCGTACTCAAGGAAGATCAGCGCGTAGACGCGGCGAAGATCCACCAGGTCGATGTGCAGGAAGTCGCAAGCGATGATGGCCTCGGCCTGGGATGTGAGGAACTCGCGCCATGTCGGCCCGGCGCGACGGGGAGCCGGGTCGACACCGGCTGCCGCCAAGATCTTCCATACCGTGGACGCGCCGATCCTGTGGCCCAGCCGGTCGAGCTCTCCCTGGATCCTGCGGCAGCACCAGCGCGGATTCTCCCGTGCCAGCCGCAGCACCAACTCCTTCACGGCTTTCGCTGTCGCCGGCCGGCCCGGCTTGATCCGGCACTCACTGTAGTCCCACCTGCGTGCAACGAGACGCCGATGCCAGCCGACCAACGTCCCTGGTGTCACAGGGAACACCTGCGCCCAGCGACGCCGCGGTATCAGCGAGGACAATGCCGCGAACCACAACCGGTCCACCCACTGATACCGCACCGGACTCGCAAGTTGCCTGCGCAGCACCGCGTTCTGGTGCCGGAGCACGAGCAACTCAGCGTCTCTGGATGTCTGCCGACGCAGCAGCACCGCTGGGACCGACAGAAGCTTCCGCGTGACCCGATAAACCAGTGAAACGATCACCTGGACAGGATCCCAACACGCCCGCTGATTCCGCCATACCGCCTACGACCTGCAGCGACGCATTTCTGAACGGCACAGGGTCACGAACGTCGGCCCTGGGCTGCAAACTGCGCCATTTGACGGCCTACACAGCCTCTACTGTGAACCGGCAACCGCCGGCCCCCCTTGATGCCCAACGGCATCGGAGCACTTGGACGTAGGCAGCCCCGGTCCACATGCCAGCCGGGCGCGTGCACCGCCAGACAGGAGTCGAAAACAGCCCGGCCAGACCATCGAGGTGGCCTGGCCGGGGCTGCTTCCCGCGAAGCGGAATCACTCCGCCCACGGAAGAGGAATCTTGTTCTCACTGCCCGGCATCATGACCTTGCCTCCCACGGTCATGGCGACGAAGGCTTCCGCCGCACTGCCGACAGCCTTCAGCTGCCGCACCACCCCCGCAGGCAGAACGACCGCTTGCCCCGCCTTGACCCGCTCCGTCACGCCATCCACCACGACCTCGAACTCGCCCGACACCGGCATCCATACCTGCTCGCGGTCGATGATGTGCACTGGCGTGGACATCTCGGCACCGATCTCCACCCGCCAGGCACTGACTTCCGCACTGCCCTGACTCGGACCAGCTAACCCGAACATCGCTCCTGCGGGAGTCCTGGTCGTCCGCTGTTCGCTCTCGCTGATCACATACACGACGCCTCCTATATAAAGTAGCTTTACTCGCAGTGAGTAAAGCTACTTTACACAGATGTGTCAAGATGAACCATGGAGATCGACGACCCACTCGAAGGCACCGAGTTGACCTTCCTGCTTGGCATGGCATTCCAACTGGTCCTGTCCGAGTTCGTGAACCGGCTTGATGCCGTCGGCTACGCCGAACTACGCCCTATGCACGGCTTGGTGTTCCAAGCGCTGCGTGGCTCTGGCGCGACAACCAGCGAGCTGGCCGAACAGCTCGGCGTCACCAAGCAGGCCGCTGGTCAGATCGTCGACGACCTGGAGAAGCGCGGCTATGTCGAGCGCAGGCCGCACCCTGCTGGCGGCCGACGAAGGCTCGTCGTGCTGACCGGCAAGGCCCTGGAACATCTCTCCGTCGCCGGACGGATCCTGCACGAACTCGAGGCGCAGTTGACCAGGCGGCTTCATGAAGTCGGTCTTCGGGTGCCGCGAGCCGAGATCGCTGCTGTCATTCGCGCTTTGGCGGGCGACTCGATCCCGCCACTTCGACCCATCTGGTGAGCCGACTCAGCTTGGCAGGTGCCGTTTACGGCCTCGGTCAATCCATCGTCCTAGCCCCCTGCGCAGGTGCGCGGGTGGATCCACCAGGCCCTAAGGTTAGCTAACCTTGGCACACTTTTTCACATCTCGAGGGTGTATCAATTCCACGCACTTGACGCCCGGTCCGCCCTACGGCGCATGCTCGAAGGCGAAGCCGGCGGGTTCACCGCCGACCCCAACCAGACCGTCACCGACTATCTGACCACCTGGCTCGAGGCGAAGGCGTACGTACTGAAGCCGACGACCGTGGCCCGATACCGCGACTACGTCACCCACGACCTGATCCCCGCGCTCGGTGCACTCAAGCTGGACGAGCTCGGTCACCGTCACATCGCCGCATACGCCCACACCCAACTGGAGTCCGGCCGCGGCCCGGTCGCAGTCCACCGCTGTCTGGCGACCCTGTCCAGCGCCCTGGGCGACGCCGTCCGGCAACACCGCCTCGCCCACAACCCCGCACGGCCCGCTGTCATCTCCCGCCCCGCCGCACCCGAACGACGCGTCTGGACACCCCAGGAAGCGGTCCGCTTCCTGGACTACTGCCATGACGCCGACCCGCTCATCGCCGACCTGTGCGAACTCCTCATCGGCACCGGCATGCGAAAAGGCGAAGCACTCGGACTGCACTGGGCCGACGTCCACCTTCCAGAGCAGGTGCTCTACGTCCGCTACGCCCTCTCCGCCGTCAACAACACCCGCCTGGTCATCACCACGCCCAAAACCCGCGCCAGCAAAAACTGGGTCGCCCTCTCACCCCGCGTCATCAAAGCCCTCGAACACCATGCGGCAACTACTCTCATCCATACCGGCGACCCGTCAGACCTGTTCACCGGTCTGGTCTTCTGCCGACCCGACGGACAACCGCTCCGGCCCCAGACCGTCCTGGACCGATTCCGCAAACGCGCCAAAGAAGCTGGAGTCCCACGCATCACCCTGCACGATCTGCGTCACCTCGCCGCCACCCTCACCCTCACCGCGGGCATCCCCCTCACCATCGTCTCCAAGACCCTGCGCCACTCCACCCTCTCCACCACCGCCAACATCTACAGCCACCTCACCCACCAAGCCGCACACGACGCCGTCAACGCCATCGACACCACCCTCACCCAAGCCGACGCCCACAGCAGCCGCCATCCACACTGGCCCGCCTGGCTGCGACCACACCGCGACCACACCAACCAGCACCACAGCCCGCTCAAAGCGCTCCACTCCCCCGCCCTGGCACCCACTTCACCCTCCGCGTCCCAGCGCCAGGGAACGCATGCGACCACCATGCGACCACCACGCCGGAAAACGCGGAAAAGGCCGCCCCCGCATCTCTGCGGAAACGGCCTCCGACCTGCGAAAACGCTGGTCGGGACGACAGGATTTGAACCTGCGACCCCTTGACCCCCAGCGCGCCGTCAAGGTCTGTACGACGCCGCACGCGGAAGCGGTCAAGTGGCACATGGAGCAACTTCGACGCGGCGCATCGCACCCCACCGAACAACGCAACTACCCAGCTTTCGAACCTATGAGACCGCTACCAGCACCCGACACCTGCCCAGGGCGGACGTAATATTCGGCACCCACAGGTTCCGATGCGGGTTCAGCCGGTGCGGCCGTACTGGGAACGCAGCCGGCTGACGAGACCACTTATCTCAGTAGGGGAAAACACTGTGACGTCCTCGGCCGTGGCGTTTCGGACAGCGACCTGCCACCGGCCTCGCTCGTCCCGGGCAACCTGGATGGGTGGTTGCGCCAGCCACGTTGAGTCGATGCCGCGCCGTACGACCACGCCTATGAGTGCCGGATGCGTCGGCCCAAGGCCGAGCGGGGAACCGGGGGTCATCACGAGATTGGCTAGCGCCTCGATCGCGTCGTCGCCCCGCACGCCTTCTGTGATGGAACCGGAGTGCCCGCCACCCTGATCTATCAAGGTCACAGCCAAGTACGTGCAGTCCTCGTGGCGCTTCCACGGGGGAATCTTCCAGGAGAAGGTCATGGGCGCATCCTCCCCTGCACGCACGGTCTTGAAGTGGTCTTGGACGACCTCTGACGGCGCGGCGATGTGTTTCAGCCACGGCCCGATGGACGCCTGCTGTCCGGACCCGCGTGGCGTTAGCATCTGCGGACTGAAAACTCGGGGGAGGCCAGGACAGATGCCGTGGTCAGTACTGAACAAGCCTTGGCTGCGTTCGGTGGTGCAGCGCGTTCGGCTCTTCGTGGCACCGAATCGAGACGATGTCTATGAGCAGTGCGTTTGGGCCGCGCTGGATGAGCCTCCACGGGCACGCAAGCTGGGAAAGAGGCCGGGAACTTCGCGACGCGACGTCTTTGACGAGATGCACCGCTCCATGTACAGAAATGCGGCCTACACCCAGGCTGATGGCCCGGAACGGGCCTCCTACGACAAAGCCGTCGTCGACCTGGAGCGGGCACGGGCCAAACAGCAGGCGGCCGCAGACGAGTCTGAGTGGAACTGGAAAGTCGTCTGCGTGCTCCTGTCCGCAGCTGGCCTGACCGTGCTCATCACCGGCGGCCTCATGGCCCTGCTGGTAGCCCTCTTCAGCACCGCGCTGCTGATCTTCATCCTGTTCTGGCGTGGCACCGCTGTCTGGTTCAACCTCCGGTACTGTCTGCTCGCCGCCGTCCTGAGCATCTCGTGCGCTGCTGCACGCGCCGAGCTCAGCTATCGCGCCGTGGTGTGGGGCGTGGTCCTTTTCGACAAGGGCATCGTCCCCGTAATGGACGGCATGATCCGTCACCTCATGGGCGAAGACCCCGACTCCCTCTTCGTCCCGCAGGGGACGTCGAAGGGCCTGCGCGCACCACGCGCACCGGGCTTTGTCATCCAGACCGAAGCCATGGAGCAGTTGCACCGCAAGCTCAACCACTTGGACGAGGGCACCATCGCGGTCTGTGGCCCTCGTGGAGTAGGAAAGTCCACTCTGCTGGAAAACGCCACAGAGCAAGCAGCCTTCGGCGTCTTGATCCAGGCGCCGGCCACCTACGCCCCCCACGACTTCCTGATGTCGCTCTCGGTGCGCCTGTGCCAGGACTACATGCAGCATGAGGGCTACCCCGCACCAGAATTCGCGCGCCTTTCTCCCTTCCACCGGATGCTGAGAAGTACGCGCCGCCGAATCAGGGCGCTGGGCCGCTGGTCGTCGTTCGCGCTGCCAGCAGCCGCCCTGCTCGTCCTGGGAGTCTCCTCGGCCGCCCGCTCTCTGTACGCCCGGTACGAAGCCTCCGCATCCGACTACGCCCACGCCTGTGCGGCCGCCGTCCAAAACTGGATCCACGAGGTGTGGAGCGGGCACGCCGTCGTCACCAGCGTCACGATCAGCATCCTCGGTATCGCCTGGTGGCGCTCCCGCCACGATCCCTGGCTCCCCCAAGCACTTGGGCGGCTATGGACCAGGATCGGAGCCAACGTGGGCATCCTCATCGCTATCGGCAGCCTGGCCAGCGCCTTCTTCGACCCCCAGCTACGCCAGCTCGCACACGACGTGCACTTCGACACCGTCTTCGCGGCCGCGTTGCTGGCCGCCGGATGGTTCTACGTCTTCACGGCAAGCCTCTCGGAGCGAGTACAGAAGGCGCATCTGGATCTCGGGAGATGGACGTGGTACGCCAGCGACGTCTGCAAGCTTCTCGCCACCTTCCTGGGCGCCTACCTCCTCTACTTCCTCATCCGCACTCCCTCGACCTACGCGCTCCTCGCGGATGAGCAAAACCCTCTGCGGCTCGCTGGCCTCGTGACAGGCACCTTGCTCGCCCGCGCTGCCGGATGGCGGCCCACCCCCGCAGAGCCCCATCTCGTCACCCGCTGCCGTAACCACCTCTACCGGCTGCAGACCATCCAGACGACGACCAACACGCTCTCCAACAGCAGCGCCCAGGTCATGACGCTGGGCGGCTCTCACGCCACATCCATCTCGACCATGCCGCCGAACTTCCCAGCGCTGGTCGAAGAATTCCGCGGCCTCCTGACCAGCATCGCCGACACGCTGGCCGCCAGAAGGCATCGCGTCCTCATCGCCATCGACGAAGTCGACCGCCTCGGCTCCGACGCACAGGCACTGGCCTTCCTCGCCGAGATCAAAGCCATCCTTGGCGTCCGCCACGTCTACTACCTGATCTCCGTGGCCGAAGACGTCGGCGCTGCGTTCGTTCGCCGCGGCCTGCCCCACCGGGACGTCACCGACAGCTCACTCGACGACATCATCCACGTCGAGGCATGCTCCCTCAAAGAAGCCAATGCCATCCTAGAAAAAAGGTCAGAGCACCACACACCCCACACCGCGCTCCTGACCCACAGCCTCTCCGGTGGCCTCCTGCGCGACATGTTGCGCTACGGCCTGCAGATCGAAGAGATACAAGCCAAAACCGAGACCCACGAACTCGCCCACCTCGCCCGCCAACTCATCCTCGAAGAACTCTCCGAAACACTGGCAGGATTCCGCACCCTGCTGAGCAAGCAGCAATGGACACAAGACTCCAGCGGAATCTTGAGCGACTTCCGCACGCTCTGCGGACACCTCAAGTCCTCACAATGCGCCTGCTCCGATGGGACGCTGATCCACGCCCTGGAACACTTCGCCCACCACCCCGTCGGCAGCCAGCCGACTCACGGAGACATCACCGACGCCGCCCGCCAGCTCATTGACGAAGCCGCAGCCTACAGCTTCTTCTCCCTCACCCTGCTGGAAATATTCACCGCCCCAGGACTCGACCGACGCAGCGAACACGCCCGCGCGCAAAGTGCCTACGGTGCTCACGAACGACTAGCAGAAGCCCGCCTCGAACTGGTCATCTCCCCGTACAGCGCACGCACCCTCATTACCCACATACGCAAGGCATGGGCGCTCAACGACAGCCCTAGCATCGACGTCCTCAGCCCCATCCTGCGCAGGATGTCCTGCCCCCTGCATAGGTCACGACCTGACCCATTCGGCCTGCGGAACAGCTAATAGGACTCCGTTAGGTCTCTCTTGATCTTGGTGTTGTGTGTGTCCTGCTGGGCAGGGGTTGGTGGCAGGTGGTGCAGATGCCGGTCCAGCACCTCAAAATGTCTTGGAGGGCGTCGAGGGTCTGGTAGAGAGTGAGCCCGGCCCGAGCTCGTTGCGCCAGCGGACCTTGGCCAGGCGGACCAGGTCGGTGATCGGGGTGTCGGCCGGCAGGCTGGACAGCCAGTATTCGGTGGGAGCCTCGGCCTCTTCTGGCCATCCTCCAGCAGCCAGCAGTCGGGCAGGACCCCGTCCCACCAGCCCTGTTCGGACGAAGCAGCGGCCTTGATCGGACGCTCGACGGCTTTGCCGGCGGGGCGGACGCGCATGGCGGCGAAGCGGGACCGAAACGCCTGAAGGGTGTCAATATTCCGATCAGGCTGCTGAGCTGGGCGTTCTCTGTCGATGGTGAGGCAGTCGGAGTGGCGTGGTGTGGTACTCGTTGAGCAGTCCACCGAGTACCTGGCGGCGCCTGATGGTGCCTGCAGGTAGGGGGATGATGTTCGGGTCGTCGTCAGGGGCTCGTAGGTCCAGGCTGCGGTGGGGCCATCCCGCGTTGTCGTGCTCGGCATACAAGGTGAGGACGGTGCGCAGATGTCGTTCGCCGGTGATCAGGAGGCGGTCGGTGCACTCGGTGCGGGCTGTGCGTATCCATCGTTCGGCGAACGCGTTTGACCGGGGGCTCTGCGGCGGGGTTGGGATGACGGCTGTGCCGTTGCCGGCGAAGACGGCGTCGAAGGCGGCGGTGAACTTCCTGTCCCGGTCACGGATGAGGAACCGGAAACGCCCGGCCCTGTCGCCGAGGCCCATGAGCAGATTGCGGGCGAGTTGGGTGACCCATGCGCCGGTAGAGCGTGCGCTGACGCCCAGGACATGGACACGCCGGGTGGTGATCTCCATGACGAAGAAGACGTAGAGTCGTTTGAGGAAGACGGTATCCACGTGCATGAAATCGCAGGCGAGCAGCGTGTGGGCCTGGAGCGCAGGAACGACCGCCAATCTACTGGGAGGCACGCTGCGGTGCGGGCGGTAGGCCGGAGTGGCGCAGGACGCGCCGGATCGTGGCGGCGGCGACCCGATGCCCGAGCCGTCGGAGCACGCCTTGGATTCTGACGTGCCCCCAGGACGGGTTCTCTCGCGCCAAGCGCTGGATGAGCGCAACTGTCTCTTCCGGCAACGGTGGCTAACCAGGGCCGACCGCCGTCTGGCGCCACTTCCAGCGCACCAGACACCGGTGCCAGGTCAGCAGCGTGCCCGGGGTGACCAGCCGATAGCGGCGCAAGACGGATGGCAGGTGCCGCACGAGAGCGGAGAGCGCGGCGCGATCAGCCCACGAAAACCGCGGCCGCGCGACCTGCCGGCGAAGCACAGCGGCCTCATGACGAAGCACGAGGATCTCAGCATTGTTCGCGGCGGTCGAACGGCCCAGCAAGAGCAAGCAGCCCAGCAGTCGACAGAAGATCAGGTAGAGCAGTCGCAGACCCACAATCACTAATCATGCCCACACGCAGACGACCGCAAGGCCCCAGGTCAACCACCGTACGGCAATAAAGACACCCTTCAGGACTGCTGGACCTGGCTGATCATCGCCGCCCACACCCAACTCCACCTCGCCCGGCCGCTGGCTGCGGACCTCCGCCGCCCTTGGGAGAAGCCGGCCGAGCCCGGTCGGCTCACCCCCGCCCGGGTCCGCCGGGCGTTTAGGAACCTCCGTGCGAACTTGCCCTGTCCGGCCCGTGCGCCGAAACCCAACCGACCCGGCCCTGGCAGACCCCTCGGCTCGAAGAATCGGCACCCCGCCACCCGCTACGACGTCGGAAAGACAAGCAAACGCCCCGAGAGCATCACCGAACGCGAACGACTCAGAAGCTGATGGACAAGCTCAGGCACGATGGGGGCGTGAACAAGGATGCAGCGGTCGAAGCGTCGTTGAAGCAGGCTGGCAGGCAGTGTGCGACGACGGACGTGTACGAGCCGAACTGTTGGAAGCGGCTTACCGGGAACCCTGCCTGCGGCAACTGTTCCCTTGGACTGGAATGGCAGAACTCCACTTCAGCCGCTGTACCGAACCCCGGTGGACCTGGGACATCCCTTACATCCAGCCCGCCGTCGGGGGCACCTACTGGGTCTCCGGCCCTCTCCGAAGCCAGACGGTGGGACCAGCGACCACAGCAGAAGAGGCCATCGCCATGGTGGTCCAGCGCCTCCCAGCAGGCTGCGGTCCTGCCTTCCGGGGCACCCCCGAAGAACTCGCAGCTCACGAAGCCTGCTGGGAGCAGCAGACTGGCGAAGGTTAAAAGACAAGCTAAGCTTGTCGTTTAACGACCGGGGTCGAACATTGCTCGAACTTGGTCGGCTTTTTCGCAGTTCAGCGGACACGTAGGCGGCCTTCGTCTGATCCTGTGCTCCGTCACAGAGTGGATCAGCGCGAAGGCCGTGGTCGTGAGTTTGGTGCATCAGGGCATCCTGCGGGATGCGTTCGCGGAAGTGTCACACTTCCGGTCGGAGCTGTACGCGTGTCTGACCGCGCGGGGCGACGCGTTGTTCGAGTTATGCGACGCGCTGCTGTGCACGGACGGGCCGGTGCGGACACTGGTCGATCTCGCGCTCGCGCCCGAACACCGCCGTGGCCACGGGGCTCTGTACGGCGGACTCAACCAGGGCCGGATCGACGTCGCCCGGCTGCGCCGGGCCCTGGCCGGGGTGTCGTTGCCGAGGGCGGCGGACGGTCGGCTCGTGCTGGCGGTGGATGTCTCGCCGTGGCTGAGGCCGGACGCCAACACGTTTGCTGACCGGGCCTTTTGCCACACGTTGGCCGGGGCGAGGGCAAGCATCAGATGGTGCCTGGCTGGCCGTACACGGTGGTGGCCGCGTTGGAGACCGGCCGCACGTCCTGGACGGCGGTGCTGGACGCGGTCCGCCCGGAGCCCGGCGCCGACGTCGCCGCGGTGACCACCGTGCAGATCCGCGAGGTTGTCGAGCGGCTGGTGGCCGCCGGTCAGTGGCGCCCGGGTGACCCGGCGGTCCTGGTCGTGCTGGACGCCGGATACGATGCTCCGCGCATCGCCCACTTGCTGGTCGGGTTGCCCGTCGAGATCCTTGGCCGGCTCCGTTCAGACCGGGTGATGCGAAGGTCGGCACCCTCTCGCGAAGAGTTCCTCCTGGCTAACCCCAAGGGTGTGGGGTTCCATAACTCGGCCAGGGCCATGACCAGCAGGGATCGATGACGCGCCGATGGTCAGACAGAATCGTGGACTGTGTCGTCACGTCTGCTTTATCTGATCGCGACTCGACTCTTCGGCTGGCTCGTGCTGCTCGCCCGTTCCTCGGCGTCGAAAGACGTCGAGCTGCTGGTTCTGCGCCACGAGGTCGCCGTACTCCGCCGCGCCATCCCGAAGCCGCGGCTCGACTGGGCCGACCGCTCGATCCTCGCCGCACTGACCCGGCTCCTGCCAAGGAGCCTGCGCGCACACCGGCTGGTCACCCCCGGAACGCTCTTGCGCTGGCACCGCCGCCTCGTGGCACGGAAATGGACCTACCCACACCGGGCCGGTCGGCCTCCGATTGACGAGACCGTCGCAGCTCTCGTCGAACGGCTCGCAAGGGAGAACCCTTCATGGGGCTACAAACGGCTCCAAGGTGAGCTGATGCGAGTGGGACATCGGATCGGCGCGTCCACGATCCGCAGAGTCCTCAAGCGCCTGAACCTGCCCCCGGCGCCGAGACGACAGTCTGCCTCCACGTGGCGGCAGTTCTTGCGTGCGCAGGCATCCACCATGCTCGCCGTCGACTTCTTCCACATCGACTGTGCCGTCACCCTGCGACGCCTGTATGTGTTCTTCGCGATCGAGGTCGGCACCAGATACGTGCACATCCTGGGCATAACTCCACACCCCGACGGCCGTTGGACTACACAGCAAGCCCGCAACCTCCTGATGGAGCTCGGCGACCGCGCGTCTGAGTTCAGGTTCCTGGTACGGGACCGTGCAGGCCAGTTCACCGCCTCCTTCGACGCCATTCTGTCCAGCTCTGACATCGATGTGGTGAAGATCCCTCCGCGCAGTCCACGCGCGAATGCTTACGCCGAGAGGTTCGTGCGCACCGTCCGCTCCGAGGTCACCGACCGCGTGCTCATCCTCGGCCAGCGCCATCTGCACTCAGTGCTGGACCAATACGTCCAGCACTACAACGGGCGAAGACCGCACCGCGGACTCCACTTGCAACCGCCCCGGCCAGACCACCCCGCCGCCGACCTCTCCCACGAACACATCAAGCGCCGGCCCATCCTCGGAGGACTCATCAACGAGTACGAAAGAGCAGCAGCGTAAACCAGCAGGTCAGAGAAGCGGCCCTGTTTTGGAACCCCACAGGCATCGCGACCTGCTCAGGCGACGCCATGCCTCAACCTGCGTACCCCGGCGGCGCGGACGCCCACGCACCATCCGCTCGATCCGCGCCCTGGTCCTGCGCCTGGCCAGAGAGAACACCTCATGGGGCTATCGACGGATCCACGGCGAACTCGCAGCGCTGGGGATCAAGGTCGCCGCATCTACCGTCTGGGAGATACTCCGCGAGCACGGCATCCCACCCGCACCCGAACGGCAGAACACCACCTGGGCCAACTTCCTGCGCAGCCAGGCCAAGGCCCTTCTCGCTTGCGATCTCTTCGAAGTCCGCACTCTGACCGGGGCGCGCCTGTACGTCTTCGCTGTCATTGAGCACACCACCCGTCGCATCCGAATCCTCGGCGCCACCGCACACCCCACCGCGGACTGGATCGTCCAGCTCGGACGCAACCTCCTCATGGACCTCGAGGACGCGGGCACCAGGGCGAAGTTCCTGATCCGTGACCGCGATGCGAAGTTCACAGGCACCTTCGATGCCCTGATGTCCGATGCCGGCATGAAGGTCGTCACCACCGGTATTCGGATACCACGGATGAACTCCCTCATGGAGCGCTGGATACAGACCTGCCGCACCGAACTCCTGGACCGGACCCTGATCTGGAACCAGAGCCACCTCCTCCACGCACTGTGCGAGTACGAATCCTCCTACAACGAACACCGCCCGCACAGAGCCCTGGAACAAGCCGCTCCATGCCGCCCACTACCCGCCCCCATCACGCAACAAGCCCAGCTCACTCACCTGGAAGTCCACAGACGAGACCGGCTCGGCGGAACCTTCCACGAATACCGACGAGCGGCCTGAGCTGTGCGGATGATTTATCGGCCCCCGCAGAGTAGTGCTCGTCGACCACCATGCCAAGCACACACAGCGGGGACATTATTTCTTACTCGCTTGGCACACTTTTTCTTCCGGCCAGGCCTCCGCAAACAGTCTCCCTACGGCGCTCCAGAACCGGATACAGCGCTCACGCCCTGGGAGTGCCCTATCTGCCGGCAGACGCCAAGGGGCTTTGCCGTGCCTTGACGCAGGCTGTCCATGGCGACCAGGACACCCGCGCGCGAGCTGCCTGCGGGAACTGGCCCGGAGAGATCACCGGTGGTCCACCCCACCCCTGTCGCATGGGGAGCCCGATGCCGCGCTCCCACCCCGAAAGGGGGCTGGGAGCCGACAAGGGGTTCTTATGCCTCTCGATGCAGAGAGCATCCGGATCGATGGGGCGACCTCAGGTGCCTACGGTTGACGACGGCACACAGGGGCTCGGTACGGCGCAGCAGATCTACCGGATCGGGTGACGGACGAATCGGACACCGTTGACACGTCCGCGAGTTGGGAGCACGAGGGCTCCCAGAGGGCTCCCCATCGCTCCCTGCCCAGACACGACAAAGGCCGTCTCCGCCACCCGCGGAAACGGCCTCCGACCTGCGAAAACGCTGGTCGGGACGACAGGATTTGAACCTGCGACCCCTTGACCCCCAGCCGGGCGACAACTCTCCGTGACGATTCGTGTCGCGCAGTAGCAGACCGTCAGGGCTCGGCAAGCCGCCGTACGAAGCAGAAGCAGGAGAACGACGTCATCAGTCGCCGCCCCGGAAGGCGTCCATGCCGCCACCACACTCCTATATCCTGACCTCTATCGCCCCTGGTGCCCGAGATCGCGAAGGAGGATGAGCCATGAGACCGGCCACCGCCACGAAGCTCCGCGCCAATGCCGCGACCATCCACCAGCTCGGGCTTCGGCACGGCTTGCACGCCTTCGCGCTCAGCTCCGAACCCGGGGAACTCGTAGCGACCCTGGACGCAGACCGCTCCTACTTCGACATCACAAGCTTCGAAGCAGACCTGTCCAGCATCCTCGGCGCCGTCGTGGAAGTCGTCCCCCGAGGCCCCGGTGTGGACGTCAACGAAACCGAACCTCTGAACGACTTGCGCGGGGCAGCGTGACCGCACCCACCGACCGGGAGCACCAGGAACTGCTACGCCTGACCGACGCAACGGCAGCACTCGATCAGGCCCGCTCAATCGTCGGCGATGGAACCCCGAAATCAGGCGACCAGCGCCTCCTCGCCCTGGCCTATTGCATGCTCACCTTCGGCGAAATGCTCAAACAGGCATCTCACGGCACCGTGACACAGGCATACAGCGGACCCATCGCACTACGGGACAAACTCGCTCACGTGCCGCACCGTAAGCTCAACGCCGAAGTACTCGCCGCCTCCGTCGAACAAGCCACCACCGAGATCCTCCCCCTGATACAAGCCCGCGTCCAGGATCTCAGCCACACCGGCGCCTGATCGGACCGCGAGCCCACGGTTGAGGATTCAGCCGCCGATCTCCCATGAGGCGGCGTAACTCCGCGCTTGCCATTGCCGCATCTTGTGCCGCTCGAAAAGTCGTCGCCGTAGGCGGACGAGGTGTGGCCACGCCACTTGGGACCATTGCGGGTGCCGAAATCATCCACGCAGGTCGGGAGCCTGATCACGGATCTTCGGCTCTGCGCGTGCCGATAAATCATCCACGCTGGTCGGTGAGCTGATCACGGATCTTCGGTTCTCCTCGACGTTCGCCCCAGGTACCTTCACCCGCTCAGGACCCTGGCGGCATCATGCTCTGTTGTGCTGCTGCGCCTGACCTATCTCGCCGCGACCAACACTCTGGCGTTCCTACGCCTCCTGCCGATGAGCGACGAAGACAAGGACGTCGAGGTCCTGGTGCTCCGGCACCAACTGCTCGTCCTGCGACGTCAGGTCGGCAAGCCGACCTTCACCGACAGCGACCGCGCCATCCCCGCCGGCCTGCTCCACCACCTCCCCAAAGACAGACTGCGGCACCTTCTGCTGCTGGTCCGCCCCGACACAGTGTTGCGCTGGCATCGCAACCTGCTCAGGCGACGCCATGCCACGACCTGCGTACCCAAGCGACGCGGACGCCCACGCACCATCCGATCGATCCGCGCCCTGACCCTGCGCCTGGCCAGGGAAAATGCCTCGTGGGGATATCGCCGGATCCACGGCGAACTCGCCGCACTGGGGATCAGGGTCGCCGCCTCCACTGTCTGGGAGATCCTCCGCGAGCATGGCGTCCCGCCCGCACCCATCACCCAACAAGCCCAACTCGCCCACCTGAAAATCGACCGACGAGACCGCCTCGGCGGAACCCTCCACGAGTACGGACGTGCCGCATGACCAGGCCGGATGTTTTATCGGCACCCGCAGGGTTGACGGCCGGTCGGGTTGGTCGTAGGCCGGTGGTAAGAGTCAACTGCTGTACTGGGGGCTGAAGATGACCGCCCGCCGTCCGTGTCCGCCTGCGCCGGGGCCGTTGGAGGACTCTGCGGCCCGGTTCGACGACGTCTTCTTCAGCCTGGCCCAGCGGCGAGGGTTTCGCGAGTACCTGACCGGGCTGCTGGCGCCGCGGGAGCGGAACAAGACGATCACCTGCCTGGCAGGGGCAGAGCCGGTAGCGGGTGCGGGGATACCGGGGGTGCAGCGACTGCAGTTCTTCCTGTCCGAGTCCCCCTGGGAGGCCGCGCAGATCAACGACCGGCGGCTTGAACTGCTACGCGAGGAGCCGGCGACGGCTCCGCACGATGACGGGGTCATCGTGATCGACGACTCCGGAGACCGCAAGGACGGCACCGCCACCGCGCATGTCGGCCGGCAGTGGCTGGGCCGGTTGGGAAAGACCGACAACGGCATCGTCACGGTGACCACGGTGTGGACCGACGGCCGCGTGTACTACCCGCTGCACACGACTCCCTACACCCCCGCCCACCACTTCACCCACGGCCGCTCCGACCCGGCCTTCCGCACGAAACCGCAGCTGGCCGCCGCCCTCGCGGCCCGGGGGAAGGCTGCGGGCTTCGGCTGCCGGGCGGTGGTCGCCGACTGCGCCTACTCCGTCAGCGACGACTGGTACCTCGCACTGCGCGAGGCCGGCCTGGCCTACGTGGTCGCCCTCAAGCCACACCGCGGCACCTGGGCTCCGGCCGACCAGCCGCACACCCCCATCGAAGCCGCTCACAGCCTGGCCTGGCGGGATGCCGAGAGTGCCGGCGAGTGGACACCTGTGGAGTCACTTCCGCGACGGGCACACCGAGACCTGGTGGGCCGCCGATGCCCGCCTGGGCGGCTACGGCCCCGACTCACCCTGCCGGCTGGTCGTGGCCACCACCGACCCAGCCGACCTGCCGGAGAAGGCCACCTGGTACCTGGCCACCGACCTGCCCCACCCCGACGCACCACATGCCGTCACCGGCCCGCACCCGCCGGCCGACCTCGCCGAGATCGTCCGCCTCTACGGACTGCGGCCGTGGATCGAGCAGAGCTACAAGCAGATCAAGGACGAACTCGGCTGGGCCGATTTCCAAGTCCGCTCCGACCGCGCCATCCGCCGCCACCAGACCCTGGTCAACTGCGCCTTCTCCTTCTGCTGGGACCAGTGGTTCGCCCCACCCGGACCCCTGGATGCCACCGCGCCGGACCCGTGCCCCGACGAGGGTCCAGAGAGGGGGCCCAACCGAACCCCACCAGCCCCAACCACCCTGCTGGCCCAGGGCCTTACGGGCCATCCGTTCCTGGCTCACTCCCGCCGTCACCCTCAACCGATGGTGGCGAGCCTGGACGGACACGGACCCACCCTCCGAGCTCCAGGCCCTGATCGACGCGGTCACCACCGGACACGGCATTGACCTCTACCTCCGGATTTAACGAACTACCGGTAGACATGTTGTGGAATCTGTTTGTGGCTGACCATTGACCGCCTGACATGGAGCTGCCGCTGCTCCCTGCTGCGGAGTCAGCTTGGGGCAGCGGCAGTGGCTGATCGTTGCTCAGTCCCGCTCAGCGCGTCTGAGCCTTGTCAATCAGGGTCTGAGCGATCAGTCGTATCGGTTCCCACGACTCGTCGAGCGGATCGCCGGCCTCGGCCGCAGTCAGGAGAGCATCAATCCTGGCTTGGACGTATTGCTTGTTAGCCTCGCGCTTTCACGAGGTGACCTGTCCGAGGCTTGTTCGGATGAGTGAGGTGTGCCGCCGCCGATCTAGGACGATGGGACTTGTCTAGGGTCCTGTTCGTCGTCGGGAAGGCTGCACTCCTCAGGTGTCTCGGCAGGTGGATGAGCCTGGAGTGGACGGTCCGCCATCTGTTTGTATGACCTCTGGACGGCAATCCAGGAGGTGGCGGACTTATGGTGTCCACGGAGAGTATTCTCGCGTTCGCGGCGATGTCGCTGCTGGTGATCGTGATTCCGGGGCCGAGCGTGCTGTTTGTGATCGGCAGAGCCCTCGCGCACGGCCGCCGCACGGCGCTCGCGACGGTCCTGGGCAACCTGGTCGGTTCGTACCTCCTGGTGATCGCTGTGGCGTGGGGCCTCGGCGCGCTGGTGGAGAGTTCGGCGACGGTGTTCATGGGTGTGAAGCTGGCCGGAGCGGCGTATCTCGTCTACCTCGGCGTGCAGGCGTTCCGGCACCGCAAGGAGATGCGCGCGGCGGACATGGAGGCCCCGGCGGGTGAGCGGCGCGGTGATCTGCGCACGATCCTGGACGGTATTTTGGTGGGCGTCACCAACCCGAAGGGCGTCGTCTTCTTCGCGGCGGTGCTGCCGCAGTTCGTGGATCACTCGGGGGGCCAAGTCCCCCTCCAGATGATGGTGTTGGGGCTGGTCCCGGTCGCCATCGGCATGATTACGGACACCCTGTGGGGCCTGGGCGCCTCGGCGGCCCGTTCCTGGTTCGCCCGCTCGGATCGCCGCCTTTCGATGGTCGGCGGGGCGGGCGGCTTCGCAATGATCGGCCTGGGCGTGACCGTGGCAGCGACAGGCCGCGCCGACTAGCCTCGGGCCCTCGCAGGGGCGGGCTGTCCTGTGCCGCTCGAAAAGTCATCGCGGCTAATCACGCGGCATAACGGTACTCGTTGATGAGACCGCCGAGGATCCGAGTACGCAGGACTTTGTGAGTATTGAGGTCATGCGCCACGGCAGGTTGTTCAGGGACGTCGGGTGGTAACTGATTGCGCGCTTGGTGGGGCCGGTGCTCGTTGTAGTGCCGCTCGTAGGCCGCGAGGACGTGGCGGGCATGGGCCTCGTTCATGATGAGGACGTGGTCGAGGGCTTCGCGTCGGATGCTGCCGATGATGCGTTCGCAGTGCGCGTTCATACGGGGAGCCTGTGGCGCACTCTTGAGGATCTTCATCTCCTCGGCCCGAAAGACGGCGTCGAAAGCCTCGCCGTACTTGCCATCGCGGTCGCGCAGCAGGAAGCGCAGAGTCTGGATGCGTATACCCAGGTCGGCGGTGAGATTTCGCGCCTGCTGCACCGTCCAGTCCCGTTTGGGGCGGGCGGTGACCCCGGTGATGTGCAGTCGCCGGGTGGCGTGCTCGAGGAACACCAGTGCGTACAACCGCCTGCCGAGGGCGGTGTCGATGTGGAAGAAGTCTGCCGCGATGATGCCCTCGGCTTGCGTGGTCAGAAACTCGCGCCAGGCGGGGCCTGAGCGACGTGGCGCGGGATCGATGCCGGCCGCGTTGAGGATCTCCCAGACCGTCGAAGCAGCGATCCGATGCCCAAGTCGGGTCAGCTCCCCTTGGACCCGCCGGTGTCCCCAATTCGGATTCTCCCTGGCCAACCGCAGGACGAGCTTCTTGACCGCTACGGGGGTGGGTGGGCGTCCGGTGCGCCGGCGCGCGGTGTAGTCCCATTTCGCGGCGATGAACCTGCGGTGCCAGGCGAGCAGGGTGCCGGGGGCGACAGGGAAGAACTCGCGCCAGTGGCGTCGGGGTATCAGCCCGGACAGGGCGGCGAACCAAAACCGGTCGGCAGGCTCGTAGCGGACCGGTCCGGTCAACTGGCGGCGCAGGACCGCGTTCTCGTGCCGCAGCACCAGCAGTTCCACGTCCTTTACCGTCCCGCGACGGAGGAGTACCGACGGAACAGTGAGCAGTTTCCGGGTCACCTTGTACAGCAAGGACACGATCACGGAAGGCATCATCCCAGCGAACTGACTGCACCCCGCTCACCTGCGGCGATGACTTTTCGAGCGGCACACCGTCCTTCACGCGCGAGTGGCATGCGCTCGTGGATCAGGTTCTCGAGGGCCTTCGCCCCTGATCAGGGCCCGTTCCATCTCCTCGTCCAACTTCGCCTCGAATTATTACCTTGATGTAACTGATCAGTTGGCATACAGTTCTTGTAACTGACCAGTTGGCATATGGTTCTTTAGTGCTGCGACACCGCGTCGCGCGCCAAGTGATTCGAGGAGGAGTCGATGTCGATGACGATGGATGGCACGCAGCTTCCAGACCTGACCGGCGCGACGTGTCACGTCTTCGTCGATGGGGACTGGACGGAGCGGCTGGAGCCGATGGGCGCGGAGGAGGAATCGCTGCTCGATGTGACCTCGGAGGAGCCGACCGAGGCGAGCCGTCTGTGCTGCCAGATCATCCTCTCCGACGCTCTCGACGGCATCGTCGTCCACGTTCCCGAAACCCAGCGCTGAGTAAGGAGTCGGTCATGTCAGCACGCGCTCTCGACGAACGAGTGGTCGTGGTCGGGGGTGGTCAGGCGGGAGGCGAGCTCGTCGCTCGCCTCCGTGCCGGCGGTCACGCCGGTGAGATCGTACTCATCGGGACCGAGCCGCACCTGCCGTACACCCGTCCCCCTCTGTCGAAGACCTTCCTCCGAGGCGAGGCGCAGGTCGAGGAGCTGTTCCTGCGCTCGGCTCGGTTCTACGAGGAGCAGGACATCACCGTCTTGGCCGGCGCCACCGTACATAGCATCGATCTGCACGCCAAGACGCTCGAGTGCGATGAGGGCACATCCCTCGCCTGGGACAAGCTCGTTCTCGCGACAGGCGGACGCTCGCGCCGCCTTCCCGACGCCACGCTGAACGATGCCTCGAACGTCCACTATGTGCGGACGATCGACGATGCGGCTCGTCTGCGGGCCGGAACACGGCCGGGTACCCGGTTCGCTGTGGTCGGCGGGGGGGGTACGTCGGTCTGGAAGTCACCTCGGTGCTCCGACGGCTCGGAGCGGAGGTCACGGTCATCGAGGCCGCCGATCGACTTCTTGCCCGCGTGACCTCTCCGCCGGTGTCCGATTTCTTCCGGCAGCTGCACGAGGAGGAGGGCGTGGACGTCCGCCTTGCCTCACAGATCGAGAGTTACGAGTACGTGAATGGCGACGTCGCCGCGCTCCGACTTTCCGACGGATCGGTGATCGAGGTGGACCAAGTCCTCATCGGCATCGGGATGATTCCGAATGACGACCTCGCGCGAGCAGCTGGTCTCACGGTGGACAACGGTATCGTCGTCGACGAGTACTGCCGCGCCGGGTCGGACGTCTACGCCATCGGCGACGTCTCACGACACCCCGATCCCCAGAACGGTGGATTCCGGCGCCTCGAATCGATGCCCAACGCGGCTGCGCAAGCGCGCCACGCCGCGGACGACATCCTCGGCACGCCCGCCCCGTATGTCGACGTTCCGTGGTTCTGGAGCGATCAGTACGACGTCAAGCTCCAGTGCGCCGGTCTGAACACGGGCTACGACGAGATCGTGGTCCGCGGCGACATCACCGTCGGTCGCCAATTCACCGTCTTTTACCTGAAAGACGGCCGTGTCTGCGCCGTCGATTCCGTCGGACGTCCCGCCGAGTACGCGGCGGGCAAGGCGCTGATCGCCGGCGCAGCGCCCGCAGACCGGCAGACGTTGGCGGACCCGTCGATCCCGCTGCGCGCCAGTCGCCGCTCGCGCGAGACATCAGGCGGCGATCGCGAGCACTGCTCTCTTCTTGTCACACCCCAACTTTCCCGCTGAGGACATTCCATCGAAAAGGAGCGAGCTTATGAATCGATTTGCCGTTACGCACCTCACCGACCCCGACCAGACCGAGGCCACGCGAAGGATTGTCACCTCCTTCTTCACTGCGCAGATCGCCGGAGATCACGAGGCGGTGTCGAAGGTCGCGTCCCCGGACATGACCGTCTGGGTCCTCGGGGATTTCTGGTGGAGCGGTATGCACGACCTGGCGGACATGGCGGTCATTCGCGATTCGTGGGTGGGCGGCCTCAAAGACGGCGGTGCCGACTTCTCCGTAGAACTCCTGTCGGTGCTGGCGGACGGTAATCGCGCTTCGGTCGAGACCCGGATCACCGCGACGTGGGCGGATGGTCGTCCATACGAAAGCCTGTGCCACATCGCCCTGGATGTCGCGGACGGCAAGGTCGTCGGGTACCGAGAGTACTTCGACACTGCCTATGAGGTGACTTTCCGCCAGGCGGAGCGGCCGACCAACGCCTGACGAGCGGCGCTCAGACGTCACCGCCGATCGTACGCACATCGAGAGAACGGAGAAACATGAGCAAGACCTGGTTCATCACCGGCGCCGGACGGGGCTTTGGTCGAGAGTTCGCCACGAGCGCCCTGGAGCGGGGCGATCGCGTGGCCGCGACGGCTCGAGACGTATCGGCGCTGGGCGATCTCGTCGAGCGGTACGGCGACGCGCTCTTGCCGCTAGAGGTCGACGTGACCGACCGCGAGGGTGTCTTCGATGCGGTCGCTCGCTCCGTGCAGACCTTCGGCCGCCTCGACGTCGTCGTCAACAACGCCGGATACGGCCTGTTCGGCACGGTCGAAGAGATCAGCGTCCAGCAGCTGCGAGACCAGCTCGAGGTTAACCTGTTCGGCGTGCTGAATGTGACGCAGGCGGTTCTCCCCGTCCTGCGGGAGCAGGGCGCCGGGCACATCATCCAGATCTCCACTATCGGGGGCGTTGTCGCCTTCCCGACGTTGGGCGGATACCACGCGTCGAAGTGGGCGCTCGAGGGGCTCTCGGAATCTCTTGCGCAGGAGGTCGCCGGCTTCGGCATCAAGGTCACCCTCGTCGAGCCGAGCGGCTACTCCACCGACTGGGGCGGGAGCAGCGCGACCCATGCCGACCCCCAGCCGCAGTACGACGGTCTGCGCGCAGCGATGGCCGCGCAGCAGGCGGGTGGCAAGATCGCCGACCCCACGGGGGTGGGGCCGGCGATCCTAAAGATCGCGGATGCCGATCAGCCGCCGCTGCGGGTGTTCTTCGGCTCCGTTCCGACCGTCATCGCACCGCAGGTCTACGCGCAGCGGCTGCAGACGTGGGAAGAATGGAAGGACCTCTCGGTCGCGGCCGACGGCGACTGACCGCGGACGGGGGGGTGGGTACCTGCGGTGCTCACCCCGTCTGCCATTGCCCCGCAGTTCGAGGGTGACGAATGAAAGATAACGCGTGACACCGCCGCGTCGACTGGACCAGTCACGGAAACTCCAGAACGTCCTGTACGACCAGAACGTCCTGTACGAGAGCGGCGGGATCTGGGTCCTCTTGGCGAAGGTATGGGGTTCGAAAAACTCACTTGCAAGGTTTGCCTGCGATGCGCTCTTTCGTCAGCCGATGGAAGGAGGCGGCACCCCCCACCGTCCGCGCGATCATCAGTCGGCGCAACGAGGGCTCGGTGAGCCGGGCTCTCACCCCTGGGTGAGCCGTCACCGAGCGTGCTGCACCCGGCGATCGGCACCGTTCTGCGCAGCTGGCCCGCAGACGCAGCGTGGAGACCATCTCGGCCGCGCACCGCTCCCAGTCCATGTAGAGCTCGCGAGCGGCCTCGTTCAGGAACATGAACCGGGCCAGGTTGCGCTCCCGGTGCGGCAGCTTTTCGAAGTCCGTGATCAGTGCCCGGGCCAGCTGGTTCGACGCGAGTACGTCCCCCCGGAGGCCCAGGACGAACGCCGGTGACCGGCCCTCCAGCATCCGCAGCATGCTGTACACCCCGGGACGCACCCGCTGCGGCCGCGCGGGCCGCGCCCGGGCCGCTCGGTGCGGCCTGGGCCGGGCCAGCTCGAACAGGTACGCGCGCTCGACGGTGTCCAGCCGCAGCGCCCTTGCCACGGCGTCCAGGACGGACTCCGACACGTTGAGCTGCCGGCCTTGCTCCAGCCGGGTGTAGTAGTCCGTGCTCACCCCGGCCAGCCGTGCCAGCTCCTCCCGCCGAAGCCCCGGCACCCGGCGGGTGCGGCCTTCGTCGGTCGGAATCCCGGTCTCCTCCGGGCTCAGCCGTGCCCGGCGCGACCGCAGGAATTCTCTGAGCTCGGCGCTTTGGTCCATGACTCAAGTATGGGAGGGCCGTTTGGGCCGTTGGGGGCCAAAAGTAGGTCTGCCAGACCCACGCAGATCGCGCGGCGGGGGCGGTGCGGTCCGCCGGGGCCCACAGGGGGCCTACGGCTCGGTGAGCCGGCTCAGCCGTTCCTGGAACAGGTCGAGGCGGGCCTGCAGCAGTGCCGCCTCCGCCGCGAGTTACGGAAGCACCTGCTCGGGACGCACGACGAGTGGATCGCCTTCCCCGGCCGCTACCTACCCGAAGGCGGCATCCCGGCGGGTGGTCGCCAGGGCGGCCACTTCGCACTCGATGGCGGCCGCTTCGGCGGCGAGCTTGGCCTGCTGCTCGCGCAACTCGCCGAGGGCAGCCGCTGCGGCTGCTTCGCGGGCAGCGATCAGGTCAAGGACGGTGGTGGTGTTCACGCCCGTTCACCGCCAGGACGGTGTGGTGGTGCCGGTCAGCCGGCGCACGAGGTTCGCCGCCGAAGCCCACAGAGTGCGCGACACGCTGGATTCCG
Source organism: Streptomyces sp. NPDC019937 (assembly GCF_040631655.1). Classification (NCBI taxonomy): domain Bacteria; kingdom Bacillati; phylum Actinomycetota; class Actinomycetes; order Kitasatosporales; family Streptomycetaceae; genus Streptomyces; species Streptomyces sp. NPDC019937. The sequence continues at coordinate 114,671 of NZ_JBEYAL010000015.1, read as the reverse complement.
GGCGGCTTTCGTACTCGCGGGTCAGGCTGCGGTGCAGCATCAACGTGCCGTTGACCTGCTCGACCACCCGCCGCTTCGCGATCGGCACGAACCCGGGCTTGGTGTCGCTGCGCTTGACGATCTCGACGTCGACGCCGAGCACGGCGCCGTGGATGCCCAGGTCGTGCTTGAACCCGGCGTCCACCCATGCCCGGGTGACGGTCGGCGTGTGCTCGACGACCTTGTCCAACAGGCGCACCCCGATCGCGCTGTCGGTGACGCTCGCGGCGGTCACCACGACCGCGATGATCAGCCCCAGCGCGTCCACGGCGACACCGCGTTTGCGGCCGGGCACTTTCTTCCCGGCATCTTTGCCGGTGGTTGCGGCCGGGACGTGGTTGGCGGCGCGGATCGACTGGGTGTCCAGCACGACCGCGGACGGGTCTTCGCGGCGGCCGGCCTTCTCGCGGGCCTGGCAGCGCAGCAGATCATGCTTGGCGTGGTCGGTGCCGTCGTCCCGCCACAACGCGAAGTAGTAGTAGGTCGCGGACTTCGGTGGCAGGTCATGCGGTAGATACGCCCACTGACAACCGGTCCGGTTCTGATAGAAGATCGAGTTCAGGATCTCCCGCAACGAGTAGCGGCCTTGATGCCCCGACACCGACGGATGCTTCGCCTTCCAGGCCTCCAGGAACGGGCCCACGACCGCCCACTGCTCGTCGGTGAAGTCACTGGGATACGCCTTCCGCTCGCCCATGACCAGCTCAACCCGCGACCCCGCCAACAGGGCATCGGCGCGGCTCGAAGGTCACGACATCGAGCGATGACGAACTACAGAAAGCTCACAAACCGCCCTCTGAGCGTATCCACCGTGGCCCGCACGGCGAACGCTGCGCGGGCCCGTTCGTCCAGACGCTCTTGCGGGTGACGCGTCAGGCGTCGATCAACGGCGACGTGCTGCGGTGAGTGTCGCTTGCCGTGCCGACGCCGCACCCTCGCAACCACGGCGAAATCTGGCAGCCATCTCGTTGACTCAACTGACTAGTTGGCATACGCTCCCCTTAACCCGATGCGAGGACGCATCGAACGGTTCTAGGAGGAATCGTGGTTACGGGTGTGGAGACGAACCAAATCCCCGATCTGACCGACCCCCAGACGTTCGCCACAGGCGTGCCGCACGAAGCTTTCGCACGCCTGCGGGAAACGCCGGGATTCCATTGGCAGCCCACAGAAATAGCGACGGCGAACGGCGGTTTCTGGGCCGTCACCCGGTTCGCCGACATCGTGGAAATCGAGTCCAACCCGGCGCTGTTCGCTTCTCAGCCGGGAGGAGCCTGGCCGTCGACGAATCTGTCGCCCGACCCGGCCGAGAACCCGCTCTACAACAACCTCATGATGATGGATCCGCCGCGGCACAGCTCTGTGCGCCGGGTCGCCGCCGCGGCCTTCGGGCCCCGGATCGTCAAGAACTTCGACCCGTGGGTCCGCGAGATCGTGGTGGAAGTCCTCGAACGGATCGAGCGCCTTGACGAGTTCGACTACATCCTCGAGGTCGCCCAGATCATCCCCTCTTTCGTCATTGCCCGCGTGCAGGGTGTACCTGCCGAAGACCGGCAGTGGATCGTCGACCAGACGCTCGCGTCCTTCGAAGCCATGCAAACCGCCGACGTCAACGCGGTGGGGGAGGTCTTGCATAAGACGCACGTCTATTACCGCGAGAAACTCGTACCGGAGAAGCTGCGCAATCCCCAGTCGGACATGACGAGTGTGCTGATCCATGCGGCAGAACGCGGTGAGATCACCGAAGCTGAGGCTTACGACTTCCTCAATTTGCTCCAGGCGGCGGGCTTCGAGACGACGCACACGCTTATCGGTCAGTCCATGCGCATGATTCTCGAAAGCCCGGAGATCGCCGATAAGACGTTCCGCGGCATCGAGGAACTCGGCCCGGACAAGGTGATCGAGGAATTCCTGCGGTTCATTACGCCGGCGATGTTCATGTCGCGCACGGCGACGCAGGACACCGTGGTCGGTGACCAGCAGGTTCGCGAGAACGATCTGCTGAACCTCTATTTCACGGCGGCGAACCGTGATCCTGCCGTCTTCGCGAACCCGGACGAGTTCGATCCGTGGCGCACCGAGACCGCTTCGCTGGCGTTCGGTAGTGGCCCACACCGTTGCATCGGCAACGCGCTGGCCAAGCTCGAGCTGCGCATCCTCTTCGAGGAGATGGCGAAGCGGGACTTCCGTTTCCGGCTCAACGGTGCACCGCAGCGGGGCTGGTCCACGTTCATCAACCAGATCCGTTCGCTTCCTGTGGCAAGGGTTTCCTGATGGAGAACAAGACAGGGCTCGACGGCGAGGTTGCCGTCGTCACCGGCGGAGCATCCGGCCTCGGCCGAGGGATCGCCCTCGAGCTGGGCGCTCGCGGCGCGCGCGTGGTCGTCAGCGACATCGACGACGAAGGCGGCGAGCAGACCGTGGCCGCGATCACGGAAGCCGGCGGTGCGGCCGCCTACGCTCACGCGGACGTACGGAGCGGGGAAGAACTGCGGCAGGTGGTACGAGCCGCACAGTCGCAGTTCGGTCCGGTGACCACCGCCGTGGTCAGCATCATGGCCGGCAACGGCGGCGGGCGTATCTGGGAACACGACCTGGACGACGTCCGTGCGATGTTCGACGTCTTCGTGTTCGGGACGTTCTCGGCGGTGCACACGTTCGGACCGGCGTTGATCGACACCGCCCGGTCGGGGCGGGCCGCTCGCCTGCTGCTCGTCGGGTCGGAGCACTCGCTCGGCGTTCCCCCGCACGTCTTCGCGGCGAGCGCCTACACGACCGCGAAGTACGCGACGCTGGGCATCACCGACACGGCTCGCCGGGACTTCGAGGGGACGGGTGTCTCGGTCACCCTGCTGGCTCCCAGCTGGGTACGCACCGAAAAGGTCGTCGAGCTCGTCCGCTCCTCTCCGGAACTGGCCCGGGCCATCGAGCCGCACGCGCAGAACACCCGGGACGTGGCGCGGGCCGCGGTCGACGGTCTGCTCCGCGGCGACTACATCACCGCTACGAACCCGGTGATGCGGTCCTTCGTCATCGAGCACGCACGGGACGTGATGACGGCCGTCCAGATGCTGCCGGTGGCCGCTGAAGCCGGCCACGCCCACGACGGGACCGGCGACGCGTCGCGGTGCCCGGTCGTCGACCAGTTCTGAACTCGCGCAGAGACTTGCATGGATCGGAGTACCAGAGGTATGGCACGAGTGACTTATGTGCAGCCCGACGGCAGCAGCACCACGTGCGCAGCAGACGGCCGCAGCTTGATGAAGGTGGCGGTGGAGAACCTCGTGCCGGGGATCATCGGCGAGTGCGGGGGTGACCTTTCCTGCGCGACGTGTCACGTGTTCGTCGACGAAGCCTGGTTCGGGAAGCTCAAACCGCGTAGTGATGACGAGGAGTCCCTACTCGACGTCACGTCGGAGGAGCCCACCGAGACGAGTCGTCTGAGCTGTCAGATAACGCTGACCGACGACCTCGACGGCATCGTCGTCCACGTTCCCTCGACGCAACGCTAGGCCGCGGGGTGCAGAGATGATGGAGCCGACCAGAGACTCGCGTGTGCTAGTCGTCGGGGCGGGACAAGCGGCAGGCGAGCTCGCCGGTGCGCTACGGGCGGGCGGTCACGAGGGCCACGTGACCCTCGTGGGTTCTGAGCCGCACTTCCCCTATACCCGGCCGCCGCTGTCGAAGGCTTATCTGCGGGGTGAGGTGGCGAGTGCGGAGTTGTATCTGCGCCCTGCGGACTTCTACCGCGACCACGACATCACGGTGCACCGGGGCGTGGCGGTCGAGTGGGTCGATCTGCGCGGCCGGAGGGCCGGCTGCGACGACGGTTCCGTGCTCGACTGGGACCGGATCGTCTTCGCCACCGGCGGGCGCCCGCGCCGCGTCGCCGACCCCGGCCTCGAAAGCGCCGGCAACGTCCACTACGTCCGCACCATCGAGGACGTGGAACGTCTCCGGCGGACGACGATCGCCGGCTCCCGCTTCGCCGTCGTGGGGGGCGGGTACGTCGGGCTCGAAGTGGCCGCGGTGCTGCGCCGCCTGGACGCGCGGGTGACCGTCATCGAGGCCGCCGATCGGCTCCTCGCGCGGGTGACCTCGCCGGTGGTCTCCGAGTTCTTCCTCCGTGTCCACACCCAGGAGGGGGTGGACGTCCGGCTCTCGGCCCAAGTCGAGCTCTTTCAGATCGAGGACGGAAACGTCTCCGCGGTGGTGCTGGGCGACGGCTCTCGGATCCCGGTGGATCAGGTGCTGATCGGCATCGGGATGGTGCCCAACGACGAGGTCGCCGCGCGGGCCGGCCTGGACGTGGACAACGGCATCGTCGTCGACGAGTTCTGCCGGACCGGGACCGCCGGCGTCTACGCCATCGGCGATGTCGCCCGGCACCCCGATCCGCTGAACGGAGGGCTGCGCCGGCTCGAGTCGATGCCGAACGCCGCAGCCCAGGCCCGTCTCGTCGCCGAGGACATCCTCGGGCGGGGGCGGCCCTACAACGACCTTCCCTGGTTCTGGTCGGATCAGTACGACGTCAAGCTGCAGGCCGCCGGGTCGAGTGCGGGCTACGACACCGTAGCGGTTCGCGGTGACGCTATGTCGGGGCGCCGCTTCTCGGTCTTCTACCTCCGCGATGGCGTGGTGCGCGCGGTCGACGCCATCTGCAGCCCCGCGGACTTCGCGGCCGGAAAGGCGCTCATCGCTTCGAGCGCCATCGTCCCCCTCAGCGACCTCCAGGACCCGGCCGTCCCCTTGCGCAGGAGGCGATCCTTCACCTCCGAAGCGTCCTAATTCCCGCGACTGATCGGCCGCACAAGCAAGAGAGGAGACACCTTATGCCGGAGACCGACCAGTCGCCGCGCCCGGGTGTCAGCACGGAGCGAGACGGCGCGATCCTGATCGTGCGTCTCGACCGCGAAGACGTCCACAACTCCCTCGACCCCGACTCGATGGTTCTGCTGCGGCACACCCTCGAAGACTTCCGCGACGACGACTCGCTCGCCGTCGGAATCCTCACCGGAGCCGGCACACGGGCGTTCTGCGCCGGATCCGACCTGCGCCGCACGCCGCCGGACGGCAGCCCCTTCGCGAAGGCCCTGCTTGAGCCGTGGGAGCAGGGCGTGAGCAACGGCGGCTACGTCCGGGCCATCACCCTCAACGAGATCGGCGTCGGCAAACCGCTCATCGCCGCTATCAACGGTCACGCCGCGGGCGGGGGCCTGGAGATCGCATTGAACTGTGATCTGCGGATCGCCTCGACCAACGCCACGTTCTCCCTGCCCGAGGCCCGCTGGGCGAGCCTTCCCGCCGTCGGCGGCCTGTCACTCCTGCTGCGCGCCATCCCGCCGGCGGTGGCGATGAAGATGGTGCTGACCGGCGAACGGATCGGCGCCGCCGAGGCGCACCGCGTCGGTCTGGTCAGCGACGTGTACGAGCCGGAGCAACTGCTCGGCGCCGCGTGCGAGCTGGCCCATCGGATCGCGGCGAACGGTCCGCTCTCCGTCCGGGCTATGACCCAGCTCGCCCGGCGCAGCTATGAGCTCCCGCTCAGCCAGGCGATCGCGATGGAGCAGGCCATGTGGGGCCTGCTCCGCGACACCGGCGACCGGGCCGAAGGACGCCGGGCCTTCGGAGAACGACGTTCCCCTAAGTACGGAGGACAGTAAATGCGCAACGAAACGGCCCCGACAGGCGTCGCTACCAGAGTCGTCGCCGCCGAATACTTCACGCACGGCGACGACGGGGTGCACCTGCGCATCACCGAGTGTCGGAACTGCTCCAGCCGCTGGTTCCCGCCCGTCGCGATCTGCTCGCGGTGCGCCGGAACGAACCTGACCGACGTCAACAGCGGCACGACCGGTGTCGCCTACGCCTCCACGGTCGTCCGCGTCGGACCGCCCGGATTCCCCGCCCCCTACGTTCTCAGCTACGTCGACATCGACGGTGTACGGGTGCTCGCCCACACCGAGGGGGACTCCGCGCTGACGCCGGACACTCCCGTCGCGCTGACGCTGGGCGAGGTCGGCAACGAAGACGGAACGCCGCTCGTGTCGTACGTGGCTCGCGCGATCTCCGACGGCGTCGGAATCCAGACCGAAGGTGATCGGTAATGAACAACGTGTACATCGCCGGGGCGGCCGTGCACCCCTTCGGCAAGCACAAGACGCTGTCGGCCGCCAACCTCGGTGTCTCCGCCGCGGCGGCGTTGCTCGCCGACACCGGCGTCACGCCGGACGCGATTCAGGCCGGGTTCGTCGGCTCTGTGTACGGCGGCTCCCTCATCGCGCAGCGCATCTTGCAGCGGGTCGGGGTCTCCGGCCAGCCCGTGTTCACCGTCGAGAACGCCTGCGCCAGCGGCGGATCGGCGGCCAACCTGGCGTGGCAGGGCGTGGCGGCGGGCGTCTACGACTGCGTGCTGGTCGTCGGGGTGGAGAACCTGTCCGCGTTCGGCGGCGGGACCCTGCCGCTCACCACGGCCGACATCGAGATCGACCAGGGCGTCGTGATGCCGGCGACCTACGCGATGCGGGCGCAGCGCTACCTGCACGAGACCGGCGCGACGGTCGCCGACTTGACGAACGTGGCGGTAAAGAACCGCGGTAACGGCGCCTTGAACCCGCGTGCCCACCTCCGCAAGGCGGTCACCGCAGAAGAGGTGGAAGCCTCACGTCCGGTCGCCGATCCGCTCAACCTCTTCCACTGCTGTCCCAACAGCGACGGCGCGGCAGCGGTATTGCTGTGCAGCGAAGCCTTCGCGAAGCAGCTGGGACGGCCCACGGCCAGGATCCGCGCCAGCGTGGTGCGGTCGGGGCAGTTCCACACGTCGTACCGCGACATGACCTGGCCGGACATCACCGACCGCACCGCGTCGGCGGCGTACGAGATGTCGGGGATTGCGCCGGGCGACCTGGACCTGGTCGAGCTGCACGACGCGTTCGCGATCGCGGAGTTCCTGCACGCCGAGGCGCTCGGCCTCACCGAACGCGGCAAGGCGTACCGAGCGGTCGCAGACGGAGAGTTCGCCATCGGAGGCCGCGTCGCGGTGAGCCCGAGCGGCGGACTGCTCTCCCGGGGGCACCCGGTCGGCGCGACCGGGGTGACGCAGCTCGCCGAGGCCTACTGGCAGCTCATAGGAACCGCCGGCGACCTCCAGGTTCCGAACGCCCAAGTCGCGTTGACCCACACGACCGGCGGCGGAATCTTCGGCGTCGACAACGGCGCGTGCTCCATCCACATCCTGACCGCGGAGGACTGACATGCCAGTCGTCATGATCGGATCCGCCCCGACGAACCTGACCGACACCGTTCTCGCGCAGCTGCGGGACGCCGGATGGGACGTCGCGCCGGACGAGAGTGGCCCGCTCGACGCCGTCGTGGTCGATGCGGGACTCGCCGAAGGGACCGTCAACAACACTGCCGTCGCGGAGTTGCTCGCCGGTGCCCGGCGATGGCCGTTCCACAGTGGCGACGCCGGCGGCGGCGCGATCGTCGTCGTCGGTAGCCGGGACCAGCTCGGCAGCGGCAAGCGCGCCGAGGCCGCGGCGGTCGCCGGCGCGCTCGCCTCGGTGGTGCGGAGCCTCGCGCTGGAGCTGGCACCGGCGCAGGTGCGGGTGAACTTGGTCGCGCCTTTCGACCCGTCCGTCGAGGACGTGCGCAGCCTGCTGCCCACACCCGTCGCCGTCGAGGATGTCGCCGCCACCGTCGCGTTCCTCGCCGATCCACGGAGCAGCTACATCACTGGGCAGATTCTGTTCTGCTGCGGGGGCGCCAGCCTGCTGTCGAGCCTGAGCGTCTGAGGGGGCATCGTGAAGCTCAAGGGGAAGACCGCTGTCGTCACCGGCGCGGCGCAGGGCATCGGCCTGGCCATCGCGACCGAGCTGGCTGCGCAGGGCGCGGCCGTCACGATCGCCGATCGGTCCGCCGAGGGCGCCGAACGCGCTGCGGCGGAGCTCACCGCATCGGGGCTGACCGCCTCCGCCGCGGGCGCCGACATCACCTCGGCCGACGCGGCCGACGCGCTGGTGACGGTGAGCGAAGAACGCCACGGGCCGCTGGACATCCTGGTCAACAATGCGGGCATCAGCATCAACAGCGGGATCAGGAAGTTGAGCGACGAGGACTGGAATCGCACCCTCGCCGTCAACCTGACCGGTGTCATGAACTGTTCGCGCGCGGCCGCCCGCGTGATGGCCGACCGGCGGTCGGGCCGGATCGTCAACATCACGTCGCGGGCGTGGCTCGGATGGTTCGGGCAATCGGCGTACTCGGCGTCGAAGGGTGGCGTGGTCTCGCTCAGCCGATCCCTGGCCATCGAACTGGCCCGCTTCGGGATCACCGTGAACGCGGTCGCACCCGGCCTGATCGACACCCCACTCATCCGCAACGAGACGCCGGAAGTGCTGGCGAAACTGCTCGCGGCGCAGCCCACGGGGGTCATCGGACGCCCCGAGGACGTGGCTTGGGCGGTTTCGTACTTCGCCGGGCCGGCCAGTGCTTCGACAACGGGCCAGGTGCTCTATGTCTGTGGTGGCAAGAGTCTCTACACCCGGCCGGCGTGATCAGGACCTGACGTCCTCCACGACGCGGGAAGCGAGGAAGCGGATCGTGTCCACCAGTCCTTCGACGAACGTCGGATCCGACGCCTCCCGCCCTGTGACCATGCGGGTGATCTGGGGCAGCGTGTCCGGCGCCATCGTCATCAGGCTGAACAGCAGAGCCAGGATCCTCGCGTCGACGCTCTCGCGCAGGGTGCCGTCGGCCTGGGCGGATTCGAAGACGCGGACCATCTGCTGCCACGCCTTGGTGCGGACCTGCTCGAGGACGATTTCGGACTCGCCGATCACATGCTCGGCGCCCTCCCAGGCCAGCAGACGTCGCCACTGGCGCTCACCGGCCGCCATGGTCTCCGTGATCACCGTCACGGCGTCCACGAGGCCCAGGCCCTCGAGTTGCTCCCACTGGGGAACGGAGCTGCTCACCATCCGTTCCAGAACCGCGTCTCGGAGGCCGGCCTTGCTCTTGTAGTAGTAGTACAAGAGCTGCTTGTTGCACCCGGCAGCCGCGACGACACGATCTGTTCGCAGGCCTGCGAACCCGTGCTCGGCGAGCTCTTTGATCGCGGCCTGAAGGATGCGCTCGGACGTGGAGTCTGGGGCCTGAACAGCTGCGGACATGCCAGCACCCTACGTCGGCTCAGGCTTGTCGCTCAAACATATGTAACCTATACCCCCGCTCATCCAACCAGTTGGTTGACATTCGTACCGAATCGGATAGGAGCACCGCATGAGCAGGCAGAACGCGGGTGCCGACGGGCAGCCGGCACCCGTTTCCGGGGTGCAGACATGACGCCCGTCCGTCCCCTCACAGGCCTGGTGGTCGCAGAACTCGACTCGTCTCTCGCGCTGGCGTTCTGCGGGAAGTACCTCGCCGGACTCGGCGCGGACGTCACGGTCTACGGACCACGACTCACCGAGTACGACGAGGTGGTCCGCGACTACGTGGACGACGGCAAACACCTCTCGACAGAACCGCGGCCGGCCAGAACCCTGGGCGACTACGACGTGGTCCTGACGTCCGACGTTCCGAGCGGGCTGCCCGACCACGTCGTCACCGTCGTCGTGACCGACCAGGGCCGCACGGGGCCGCACCCCGCGTGGGCGGGCGGCGACTTCCTCGCTCAAGCGCGCTCCGGGCTGATGTCACTGGTGGGCGTCGCGGACCGAGCGCCGCTGGCCATCGGCGGCCACCAGATCGCGTACTCGGCCGGACTGGCGGCCTTCACCGGCACCATGGTCGCCCTGCACCAGCGCGACAAGGACGGTCGCGGCCAGGTGGTCGAGACCTCTCTGCTCGAGGTCGCCGCCTACATCGAGTGGAAGGGCCGGATGTATCACCAGGCGGGCAACGTGCTCACTCGAGGAGACCGCTCCGGTCCGATCGTCACCGAGTGCGGCGACGGCCCGTTCGGCTTCTACTACCGCCCGACCGACTGGCCGGCGATCCTTCACGTGTTCGGCTCCGAGCGTCTCGACGATCCACGGTTCGCCGACCACCGGCAGCGGGTGCGCCATACCCGGGAGCTCGCCGAGGTCATCAGCGAGCTCTCCGCCGGGCTCTCGCGCGACGAGTTGTACCACCGGCTCCAAGCGGTCGGCGTACCAGCCGGACCGATCTACACGCCGACCGACCTGTTGCGTTCCGAGCAGTACCGCGAGCGTGGCTTCCTCGTGCCCATGGACGCCGCAGGGCCCGAGAGCATCCAGCCGGCGCTGCCGGTCACCTTCAACGGCGCCCGGAGCGCCGCACCCCAGCGTGTCGTGACGACAGGAGGAGAACACCGATGAGCGAGGACCACGATCACCCCCTGCCGCTCGCCGGTCTCCGGGTCTTGGACCTCGGGATCATTACGGCTGGCGCGGCCTCGTCGCAGGTGCTGGCGGACTTCGGAGCCGAGGTCATCAAAGTCGAGTCGACGACCTACACCGACCCCTTCCGCAACTGGTCCCAAATAGCGGACGGCGGATCGCCCGACCTCAACGCCAGCCCCGCCTTCAACGCCGTCAACCGGGGCAAGCTCGGTGTCGCGATCGACCTGAAGACCGACGAGGGGCGCACGGCGTTTCTCCAGCTCGTCGCCGAAGCGGACCTGGTGGTGGAGAACTTCCGCCGCGGGGTGCTCGAGCGGCTGGGCGTCGGCTTCGAACAGTTGAAGGCCGCGAACCCGCGGATCGTCCTGCTCTCCCTGAGCAGCCAGGGATCGACCGGGCCCGAGCGGGAATTCATCTCGTTCGGCTCCACGCTGGAAGCCATCGGCGGCCTGATGTCGGTCACCGGGTACGGACCCGGCGACCCGATGTGGACGGGGAACAACGTTAACTACCCCGACCAGCTCGTTTCCATCATCGCGCCGGGCCTGGCACTGGCGGCCCTGCGACTGCGCGACCAGACGAACGAAGCCGTCCACGTCGATCATTCCCAGCGCGAAGCGGTGACCAGTCTCCTGGGCCACGAGATCGTCCGCGCCAGCCGCGGTGACCGCTCATCGGCCAGCGACTCCAACACCCACCCGCGGCACGCGCCGCACGGGGTGTACCGCACGGACGGCGGGGACGACTGGATCGCGCTCTCCGTCCGGTCGGACGACGAATGGGCCGGGCTCTGCGAGGTTCTCGGCCTCGATGCGGTGGCTCGGGACCCACGCTTCATGACCACCGACGCCAGGTGCGGCCACCGTGCGGAGCTGGACGAGATCGTCGGCGCGGCCTGTGCGTCGCGCGAGAAGAGCGGGCTGGCCCATCAGCTGCAGGCGGTGGGCGTGGCAGCGGCCCCCGTACAGCGTCCCGAGGAGGTGCTGGACGACCCGCAACTGGCCGCACTCGGCTTCCACCAAACGGTGCCCGGTGACGCGACGATCCAGCGCGGCTTCGTCGCCAGACTCTCCCGGACTCCGGGGCGCGTCCGCCGCCGCGCGCCTCGGCTGGGTGAGCACACCGATGCCGTGCTCGGCCGGCTACCCGTATTCGAGTCCGCCATCGAGAGCGTCCGTTCACCAGATCAGGTAGGTCAATGATGAGCCCCACCAGATTTCCCGAGTTCAACATCGAGCAGCAGTACGACATGCTGATCGGAGACAGCTGGACGCAGTCCGCCACGGGTGAGACCTTCCGCTGCTTCGATCCGTATGATGACGTCGAGTGGGGGCACGTGCCCCTCGCCGCCAGCGCGGACGTGGCCCGCGCGGTCGACGCGGCGCAGGCGGCGTTCCGCACGTGGAGCCAGACGCCCGCCCATGAGCGAGCGGCGATCCTTACCCGGTGGGCGCGCGCGATCACCGACAACGTCGAGTCGTTGGCGCGGACCCAGGTGCACGAGAACGGCAAGACGATCGCCGAGATGCGCGGGGCGAGCGGCGCGCTCGCGGCGACGGCGGAGTACTTCGCCCAACTCGCGCTCGGGCCGGTCGGGCAAGTGATCGAGCCGGCGATGCCGCACCACGAGGCCTGGACCCTGCGTCAGCCGATCGGTGTCGTCGCGGCGATCACCCCCTGGAACAACCCGCTCGGGCTCCTCGGGTGGAAGCTGTTCCCGGCCCTGGCCGCGGGCAACACGATGGTGATCAAGCCGTCAGAGGTGACGCCGGTCTCGACACTGTTGCTGGTCCGGCTCGGCCTGGAAGCCGGGCTTCCCGCCGGCGTCGTGAACGTGGTCACCGGATTCGGCGCCACGGGTCAGGCACTGATTGACAACCAGGGGATCGACAAGGTCGCCTTCACCGGTTCGACCGCTACCGGCGCGGCCATCGCACAGCGCGTCGCACCGCGTTTCCTGCGCACCACATTCGAGCTGGGGGGCAAGGGCGCGCAGATCGTCTTCGCCGACGCGAACCTGGACCTGGCCGTGGACTCGCTCGTCAAGGGCATCGTCGCGGGTGCCGGGCAGGCATGCAACGCCGGCTCCCGCCTCCTGGTACAGGACTCGATCTACGACGACGTCGTGGCGCTCCTTCGCCAGCGCGTCGCCGGCGTCCGGATCGGCGACCCGCTCAACACCGCGTTCGACATCGGTCCCCTCGCGTCGCGGCCGCAGTACGAGAAGGTGACGCGGTATCTCGACATCGCCGACGACGACGGGGCCGAGCTCCTCGTCGGTGGACGTCGCGGACAGGAGATCGACGGCGTCGGCACGGGGCGCTTCGTGGAGCCGACGCTGTACGCGACGCCGGAATCCGCCTCCCGGATCCGCCGTGAGGAGATCTTCGGCCCGGTCGGCGCGGTCATCCGGTTCAAGGACGCCGATGACGCCGTCGGCATCGCCAACGAGTCACGGTACGGGCTCGTCGCCGGGCTGTGGACGAATGATCTCACGCGGGCGCACCGAGTCTCGCGACGCCTGGAGTCGGGTGTCGTGTGGATCAACACCTGGCGCGCGTTCAGCAACAATGTGCCCTTCGGAGGGGTGAAGAGCAGCGGCATCGGACGTGAGATCGGGCCCGACGCTCTCATGGAGTACACCGAGACCAAGTCCGTCTGGCTGGGGCTCCACTAATGGACCACCCAAGTCTCACGCCGCCCGAAGGAAAGCACGAACTCACTCGGTGGTTCACCCGGCAAATCTGGCAGAGCCTCGGCGAACCGTCGTCCGGCGCCGACTGCCTGCAGGTCAGCGGCGACGGCGATCTGGGAACACCTTTCCCGATCGCGGACCTCGCCGCGGCGTCCTTCGCCGTCAGCGGGCTTTCGGTAGCGTCCCTGCTGAATGCCGCCGGGCTGGACGCGCCGCCGGTCGCCGTCGACCGGCTGGAGTCGGTGGCGTGGTTCGACGTCCCGATGGCACCCACCCGCTACATCGACGAACCCGATCGACACGGGATCCACTCGCGGTGGATGGCCGAGTATCTCACTGCGGACGATCGGTGGATCCGGGTCCAGGCCTCCTTCCCATCGCTGCGGCGCCGCATGTGCGAGGCCCTGGACGTCGCCGAGGATCCTGGAGAGGTCGCACGCGCCTTTCGCGCCCAGACGGCCGAGGCGCTGGAGCATCAGCTGGTGGATGCCGGCGCCGTCGCCGCCATCGGCCGTTCACTCGCGCAATGGCGGGAGTCGGACCAGGGACGCGCTGTCGCGGCCGAACCCATCGCCGACGTTCGGACTACGACATCGCGGAGCGCACGGTGGTCCCCACACCCGTTGCGGCCCCTGCTCGGGGTGCGGGTACTCGACATGACCCGTGTGGTGGCCGCCCCCATGGCCACGAGATTCCTGGCCGCCCTGGGTGCGGAGGTGCTTCGGCTCGATCCTCCGGACGGGGACGAGGTGACGATGATGAAGGCCAACGACATCGTGATTGGCAAGCGGTGGGCGGTGCTGGACGCCAAAACCCCCGAGGGCCGGGCTCGGTACCGCGAACTGCTGGCCTCCGCGGACGTGTTCGTGCACGGGTACCGTCCGGACGCTATCGACGCTCTGGGCTTCGACGTGGACGCGCGCGCCGAGATCAGCCCGGGGCTCGTCGAGGTCACCCTCGACGCCTACGGCTGGACCGGCCCGCTGAGCCACCGCCGAGGTTTCGACACAATCCTCCAGTTCGCCACAGGGCTGGCGCACGAACATGCCCGGTGGGCCAACGAGGACCCCGGCCGTCGGCTTCCGCTGAACTCCCTCGGACACCGGGTGGACGGATCCCGGCCCCGGATCCTTCCCGTCGAGATCCTCGATTTCAGCACCGGGTACCAACTCGCCGCGGCCGCGATCAACGGTCTGCGCCGCCAGCTCATGACAGGGAAGGGCTCCCTCACGACGTTCTCGCTGGCGCGGACGTCGACACTCCTGGCACAGCCCGAGTTCACCGCCAGACCCGAGGTTATCGACCTGCCGTTGCCGCTGCCGACGGGAACGCGGGTCCACGAGATGAACCGACGGCCGTCCCGGCGGCTGGAGTTTCCCGTCCGAGTGGACGGTGTGGACCTGTACTGGGACCGCCCTGCGGAGGACGCGGGGTCGTCGGCCCCGCAGTGGGCGACGACCCGGGCGGGACAGGATCGATAATGCTCATCACAGAGGCAGGCGCGACATGACGGCAAGTATCGGGAAGCCGGTTCCGGTTCCCACCGAAATAGACCGGCCCTATTGGGACGCGCTCCGCGAGCACCGAGTGGTTCTCTCCCGATGTGTGTCCTGCGGCTGGTACAGCCAGCGCCGCAAGATGCTCTGCCAGGAGTGCCACGGCGAGGAATTCACCTGGGCAGAGATCTCCGGCCGGGGAACCATTTACTCCTTCACGCGCGTCCACCAGACCTGGGTCGCCGCCTTCCAGGACGACACACCGTACGTACTCGTTTCCGTCGCCCTCGAAGAACAACCGTCGCTGATCCTCGTGACCAACCTACTCGGCGACTATGACTTCGAGTCCTTGGAGCTCGGCCTCCCCGTGATCGCGGACTTCGAACCGCGCGGCAACGAGGTCATCCTGCAATTCCGCTTGGCCGGAGGCACCGATGTTCAGTAAAGACAACCCAGTCGCCATCGTCGGCGTCGGACACTCGCAGATAGGGCGCCGGCTCACCCGCCCCCTCGGCCTCCTCGCAAAGGACGCCGTGTTGGCCGCCATCGCAGACGCGGGCATCACGATCGACGACGTGGACGGCGCGGCGACGTTCCCGCAGTTCCCCGAGGGACCCCGAGACGGTACACAGTTCGTCAGCGTGGCCTGGCTGGTTAACAGCCTGGGCTTTGAGAACGTCACGTGGTGGGCCGAGACCCAGAGCGGCAACGTGAGCACGGCGATCGAACAAGCCGCCCACGCGCTGGCGCTCAACCGATGCAACTACGCCGTCGTCTGGCGGGCGATGTCGTTCGTGGCGGGCGGTAGCTACCAGGCCACACATTCCGCGCTGGAGGCGCCGGACAGTTCGGCTTTCACCCTTCCGTACGGCAAATCGGCCTCGATCGCGGAGTTCGCGCCCGCCTACATGCGGTACATGAAGCTGTACGGTGCCCGTCGTGAGCACCTCGCGACGCTCGCCGTGGCGCAGCGCAAGGGCGCGAACCTCAATCCGAACGCGTACTTTCGCAACACACCGCTGACGGCCGACGAGTATATGAACGCGCGGATGATCGCCGACCCGATGTGCCTCTACGACTGCGACATTCCGGTCGACGGAGTGGCCGCCATCGTCATGACCCGGGCCGACCGGGCGAAGGATCTGCCACATCCGCCGGCTTACGTCTCCGGCCTCGGTCAAGCGGGCATTCCTAAGGGCATCGAGCCGCGATCGATCAGTGGCCTCGGCAGCGGTATCGGCCCGCGAATGTTCGAGCAGATGCAACACACCGCGAAGACGATCGGGAAAAGCCTCTGGAGTACCTCCGGCCTGCGTCCGAGCGATGTCGACGCGGCCATGCTCTACGACGGGTGGGGACCCGACGTCTACTTCTGGCTTGAAGGACTGGGCTTCTGCGGAGAAGGCGAAGCCTTCGAGTTCATCCAGAAAGGGCGGATCGACATCGACGGTGAGTTCCCCATCAACACCCACGGCGGCAATCTGAGCGAGGGGCGCTTGCACGGGATGGGACATTGGGTCGAGGCCGCCTTGCAGGTGCAAGGACGCGCCGGTAGGCGCCAGATCAAGAAGGCGGACAACGTCACCGTGGTCAGCGGACTGATGAACCTCGGCTCCGGAGCGATCCTCAGCAAGTCACCCCACTGACGCCGCGCAGCGGATATCGTCGGGCAGGCTGACCCGCTTGAGGCACCGGGGCGCTGGCAGTGGAGGATGTGAGGGCAAACGTTCTAGGAGGTGCTTCGATGTCCCAGGCAGGCGACGGCAAGGGTCCACGGGGAGGGGACACGCGCGAGCGGATTCTCACCGCGGCTTCCCGCGAGCTCGCGCTGGCGGGGTTCGCCGGGGCACGCATGGAGTCGATAGCGCAGCTCTCCGGCATCAAGAAGCAGGTAATCTACTACTACTTCGCGAGCAAGAAGGAACTCGCGCTGGCGGTGCTCGAAAGGAATCACGCGCTGACAGCCGACTTCTGGCACTCATTCGCGTCATCCTCGCTCTCCGAGATCTTCCAAGCCTCCCTCGACATGTCCGTCGTCAACCAGGACGGAGTCGCGCACCTGGTTTGGGAGGGCCGGGAGTACCTGAACCCCGACGGCCTCGACATCCCCGTCGGACCCGACCGGAAAGGCGATTTTCAGCGCATCGTCGGCGTCATCGCCGCCGAACAGGCTGCCGGCCGGCTTCGCTCGTCGCTCTCCCCGGAGTACTTCGGGCTTCTCGTCGTCCTTCTGACCACCGCGCCGGCCGCTCTGCCGCAACTCACCACACTCATCACGGACCGTGACTGGCGTGACCCCGCCTTCGCGGAGGAGTGGCTCCGGATGATCAACGAGATCCTCGCGGCGCTGCGGCCGCCCGAGTGACGTCGGGCCCGAGTCGGCGTCGTCGGCCCGCGTCCGGGATGACGCGGGCCGGGGCCGTTCGTACGGTCGTCGTTACTTGCCGCTGTAGACGGGGAAGGCGCTGTGCACGCCGTAGTCCTTGGCCTGCATGCCCCGCAGCACGTCCATGTCGGCGTCGGTCTGATGGGCCGGCTCGCCACCGAAGGCGCCGAAAACATCTCCGAAGATGTCATCGGCCAGGCGGCTGCCTCGTGGCGTTCGAACGGGTCGCGGGCAACAAGGGAGCCCGGACCCCGGGCGTCGACGGTCTCACGGTCGTCAACGTCGAGCGGGAACTCGGTCTCCCGGACTACCTGGAGGACCTGCTACGCGTACTGAAGACGGGTGACTCCGCCCGCTGCCGGTGCGCGAACGCAAGATCCCCAAGCCCCTTAGGTGTCGGCGTACACGTGAACGTGGGCCTGGCAAGACCGTACGCCGACAGGAGGAAGCGGGAAGGTGCGCAAGCTCGGCATCGCGACCGTCTCCGACCGGGTGGTCCAGACAGCCGTCAAGCTGGTGCTGGAGCCGATCTTCGAGGCCGACTGTGCGCCACGAGGCGCTGCTTGACCGGACGCGGTGAAAGACCGCGTTGGCCTGAGAAGCCGTATCTCAACCGATCATGGAACGTGCGGTTCGAACAGGCTTCCCACCTGGGTGATCTTCCCGCTGTACGCGCATGAAGACAGGGCCTCTCGGTAGCTCGGGGATGCGAATCTGACCGAGCAGTGCCGGGAGGCCCTGGTGTCCTTGTTGTACGTGTCCGAGCCGGTCCAGTTCAACTCGGCTGCTCCATCGTGTGATTGCCTCGCGCATGTGTACGGCAACGCGGCCGATCATCCCGATCGGGTGCGCCGGTATCCGTCGGACATGACGGACGCGGAGTGGGCGGCCGTGCGGCCGCTGTTGCCGGTGCCGGCCTGGCTTCGGGGGCGGGGCGGACGGCCCGAGGGCTACTGTCACCGGCAGCTGCTGGACGCGATCCGGTATCTGGTCGCGGGCGGGATCTCGTGGCGGGCGCTGCCCGCGGACTTCCCCGGTTGGGGCCGGGTCTACGCCTTCTTCCGCCGCTGGCGCGAGCACGGGCTGATCACCGAGTTCCACGACCGGCTGCGCGGGAAGGTCCGTGAACGCGAGGGCTGTGAGGCCGGGCCCACGGCGGGGATCATCGACGCGCAGTCGGTGCGGGCCGCCGCGACGGTGCCGGCCGCCTCACGCGGCTACGACGGCGGGAAGAAGGTGCCGGGCCGCAAACGGCACATCGTGACCGACACGCTCGGTCTGCTCCTGGTCGTCGCGGTCACCGCCGCGAACATCGGCGACCGCGACGCCGCGGCGGGCCTGCTGAGGCGGCTGTGCCGCCTGCACCGCGACATCACCCTCGTCTGGGCCGACGGCGGATACACCGGCTCCCTCGTCGGCTGGTGCCGGGACAAACTCGCTCTGACCTTGGAGATCGTCAAACGCACCGACGACATGACAGGGTTCGTGGTGCTGCCGAGGCGGTGGGTGGCGGAGCGCACGTTCGCGTGGCTGATGAACTCCCGTCGCCTGGCCCGGGACTACGAGACCCTGCCCGCCACCAGCGAGGCGATGATCCGGTGGTCGATGGTCACACGGATGAGCCGGCGCCTGGCACGGCCACGGGCCGCCGGCCGGCACTGAATGCCCCCGACGCCTCCAGGAGGAGCCACCCGCGCTCCGCCAGGCGCCGGGCTTTCGACCGCAGCCCCTCGACCTTCGCCGGCGTCGCCCCGAGGCCCAGCTCCACCGCGATCTCCTTGGCTCGAAGCGGCCCCTGCCCCGTGGATCGCTACTGTTCCAGCACGCCTACAATCCGCTGATAGTCCGGCGCCAGAACCGTCACCGGCAGCCCTTCCCGCCAGGGCGGCACCGTCGAGCCAGGCACCGGCGCGAGCGACGGCACCGCTTCCACCTCCGCCTCGGTCGTGGTCACGGCAGTGGACTCGGCCGCAGCAACTGCCAGTGCCTCGAGCAGTTCCTCCCGCGCGATCACCCGCCGGTCCAGCTCGATCTCCGCGGCATCCAACACCTCAGCCAACCGCGCGACTTCCTCCCGCAAGCCCTCTACCCGCACCCGGGCAGCCGCCTCTCGCTCCTCCAGCATTCCCAGCACCGATGCCACCGCGCACTCCTCGACCATGAAGCGGACACAAGACGTCGCGATGCCTCCCTCAACCCGAGCGAAACCATGCCTGACCAGCAGGAATCAAGGGATCACGTTCGGTTGAGATACGGCTTCTCAAGCCAACCCACGGGTCAGATACGCCCAGGCTGTCCGGCCACCCGTGCCACCCAGACCGAATCCATGAACGACAAGAGCACCGCACTCGAGCGACACACAGGCAAGCAGTGCTCGCCCGACCACCACGCCAAGCGCACACAGCGGGGACATCATTCTCGCTCGCTTGGCACACTTTTTCTTCCTGCCAGACCTCCACGAACAGTCTCCCTACGGCACCCCAGAGCCGGATACAGCGCTCACGCCCTGGGAGTGCCCTATCTGCCGGCAGACGCCAAGGGGCTTTGCCGCGCCTTGACGCAGACACTCCACGACGGCCAGGACACCCGCGTGCGAGCTGCCTGCGGAAACCGGCCCGGAGAGATCACCAGTGGCCCACCCACCCCTGTCGCATGGGGAGCACGGCGCCGTGCTCCCACCCGGAAAGAGGGTCGGGAGCCGACAAGGGTTCTTATGCCTCTCGATGCAGAGAGCATCCAGATCGATGGGGTGATCTCAGAGGCCTACGGTTGACGACGGCACGCAGGGACTCAGTACGGCGCCGTAGGTCTACCGGATCGGGTGACGGACGAATCGGACACCGTTGACACGCCTGCGAGTTGGGAGCACGAGGGCTCCCAGAGGGCTCCCCATCGCTCCCTGCCCAGACACGACAAAGGCCGCCTCCGCTACCCGCGGAAACGGCCTCCGACCTGCGAAAACGCTGGTCGGGACGACAGGATTTGAACCTGCGACCCCTTGACCCCCAGTCAAGTGCGCTACCAAACTGCGCCACGTCCCGGTGCTTGTCCGGCTCGGGGTTTCCCCCTTGCCGGGCGCGCATGAAGAACAATACCGCACTTCAGGGGGTGCTCGCTTCCACCCCGGGTGGGGGCGCTGGGGCGACCCCCGGTTACGGGGTGTCCGCGGAGGGTGGCGGGGTGTCGCCGAGGAGGTAGCGGGCGCCGGGGCCGTGGGTGGAGGCGGCGTCGGAGGGGTTGTAGAGGGCGCATTTGCGCAGGGAGAGGCAGCCGCAGCCGATGCAGCCGGTGAGCTTGCGCTTCAGGCGCTCCAGGTCGGCGATGCGCTGGTCGATGCGGTGGGTCCAGGTGCGGGCGACGGCGTTCCACTGGGTGGCGGTGGGGGCGCGGTCGGCGGGGAGGCGGGCGAGGGCCTCGGCGGCCTCGTCGAGGGTGAGGCCGACGTGCTGGGCGGCCCGGATGAAGGCCACGCGGCGGAGGGTGGCGCGGGTGTAGCGGCGCTGGCGGCCGGCGGTGCGTTCGGAGTGGATCAGGCCGAGTTCCTCGTAGTAGCGCAGGGCCGAGGCGGCGAGGCCGCTGCGGGCGGCCAGCTCGCCGATGGTGAGGCGGTCGGAGGACGAGTTCATGGACGGCGATGCTAGCGCTTGACTTCAAGCGGACTTGAAGTTGCAGGCTCTGCTCATGACCTCGACCTACACCGACCTTCCTCGGTTGATGAGCCTGATGACCGGCGACGAGAAGCACGGGCCCGCCGCCACCTCCACGCTCGACGCGCTCTGGGTGCTGTACGACCGGGTGCTGCGGGTCTCGCCGGAGACCGTGGACGATCCCGGCCGGGACCGGTTTCTGCTGTCCAAGGGGCACGGGCCGATGGCGTACTACG
Source organism: Streptomyces sp. NPDC019937 (assembly GCF_040631655.1). Lineage (NCBI taxonomy): Bacteria > Bacillati > Actinomycetota > Actinomycetes > Kitasatosporales > Streptomycetaceae > Streptomyces > Streptomyces sp. NPDC019937. The sequence continues at coordinate 93,808 of NZ_JBEYAL010000015.1, read as the reverse complement.
CCGTGCTCGCGGCCAAGGGGTTCTTCGCCGACGCGCTGCTGCCGGGGTTCGGTTCGTACGACTCGCCGCTCGGCCACCATCCGGACCGGGTGCTGGTGCCGGGGGCCGAGATCAGCAGTGGTTCGCTCGGGCACGGCCTGCCGCTGGGGGTGGGGACGGCGCTGGGGCTGCGGGCGCAGGGGCGCGACGGGGCCGACGGGCCCGCGGTGTGGGTGCTGATCGGCGACGCCGAGCTGGACGAGGGGAGCAATCACGAGGCGATCGCGTACGCGGGCGCCGCGGGGCTGGAGCGGCTGCACACGCTCGTCGTGGACAACGATTCCGCCACCTACGGCTGGCCCGGCGGCATCGCCTCCCGGTTCGAGGCCGCGGGCTGGTCCGCGGCGACGGTCGACGGGCGGGACCACGACGCGCTGCACGAGGCGTTCACCGCACCGCATCCGGGGCGGCCGCACGCGGTCGTCGCCCGGGTCGAGGCCAAGGGGTGGTGAGATCCCGCGCCGAGTTCCGCGTCGCCCGTCCAGTTCTGCATCGAAGTTTTTGACTTTTAAGGGGAATCCCTCGTGGACACCATGCGTGAGCGCTTCGCCTCCACCGTCTCCCGGCTCCTCGACGACGACCCCCGGCTGGCCGTCGTCCTGGCGGAGATCGGCAAGGACGGCTTCGCCGACGCCCAGCGCGCCCACCCCGACCGGGTGATCAACGTCGGCATCCGGGAGCAGTTGCTCGTCGGTGTCGGCGGCGGGCTGGCACTGACCGGGATGCGACCGATCCTGCACACCTTCGCCAGCTTTCTGGTCGAGCGGCCGTTCGAGCAGCTGAAGCTGGACTTCGGGCATCAGGGGGTGGGCGGGGTGCTGGTGAGCGCGGCCGGTTCGTACGACTGGCCCGCGGGCGGTCTCACCCATATGGCGCCCGGTGACGTCGCCCTGATGGACACGCTCGACGGGTGGACGGTGCACGTGCCCGGCCACCCCGACGAGGCCGAGGCGCTGCTGCGGGACGCGGCCGGGGCCGGGGACGACTCGGTGTACGTACGGCTGTCGGCGCACGCCAACGCGGCGCCGCGGACCATCGCCCCGGGGCGGTTCCTGACCGTGCGGGAGGGGCGCGGCGGGGTGGTGGTCGCGGTCGGGCCGATGCTCGACGGCGTGCTCGCGGCCGTCGAGGGGCTGGACGTGACGGTGCTGTACGCCACGACCGTGCGCCCCTTCGACGGGCGCGCGCTGCGGGCCGCCGCCGGTGCGGCCGCGGCGGACGTCGTGCTCGTCGAGCCGTACCTCGCGGGGACCTCGACGGCGGCCGCGAACGACGCCCTCGCCGACGTGCCGCACCGGGTGCTCGGGCTCGGCATCGCCCGGCGCGAGCTGCGGCGCTACGGGACGATCGAGGAGCACCTGGCGGGGCAGGGGCTGGACGCGGTCTCGCTGCGTGAGCGCATCGGCGGTTTTCTGCGGCTCACGTGACGGCGGCCTGACGACAGGGTGACGGCGTCGGTTCAGAGGTGTTGGTCCAGCCAGCCCAGGAGGTCACGCTGGACCTCCTCGCGGTTGGTCTCGTTGAGGATCTCGTGCCGGGCGCCCTGGTAGCCCTTCCAGCTCAGGTCCCGGGTGCCGCCGTAGCGGAAGTCCTCCAGGAGTTCGTAGACCAGGGTCATCCGCTGGTTGCAGGGGTCCTCGGTGCCCACCGCCAGGTGGACCGGGAGCGCGGCCGGGATCCGGGCCTGGTTGCGCGGGTCGTTGATCTTGCGGACGGCGCGCAGCCAGTCCAGCGAGAGGCCGGTGCTGAAGGGGAAGCCGCAGTGCTCGTCGGCGACGTAGGCGGCGACCTCGGCCCGGTCGCGGGAGAGCCATTCGAAGCCCGTCCCGAACTCGTACGGGTCGTTGAACGAGGCGAAGAGGGTGGGGGTGAAGGTGGACAGGGCGGTACGGCCGCGGTCCGCGATCTCCCGTTCGATGTCCGCCGTCGCGCCCTCGATCTCGGCTCCCGGCAGCGAGCGGAAGGTGCCGGAGAGGATCAGCCCGGCCAGCTCCCCGCCGTACTCCTGGGCGCAGTCGCGGGCCAGCATGGAGCCCATGCTGTGGCCGAGCAGGACCAGCGGCAGCCCGGGGTGGTCGGCGCGGGCCCGGTCGCCGATGGCGCGCAGGTCGGCGACGATGGCCCGCCAGCCGTCGTCCTCGTCGCCGGAGGCGCCCACGACCCCGAGGCCGCCGGTGGACTCGGCGGTCGCCCCGTGGCCGCGGTGGTCCGAGGCGACGACCACGTAGCCGTGTCCGGTCAGGAAGCGGGCGAACCGGTCGTAGCGCCGGGCGTGTTCGGCGGCGCCGTGGGCGATCTGGACGATCGCTCGCGCCGTGCTCGACTCCGGCTGCCAGGTGTACGTCGCGACGCGCACGCCGTCGGGGGCGGTCAGGTGGTCGGTGCGGTGGGTGATGCCGCCAGCTGGCATGCGTATCTCGTCTCCTGGGCCGGTGGGTGAGGGCGGGATCCCACTCTCCCCTCGCCGGGCCGCCAAGCCAAGGCCCGTGGAGGGGCGTTGACGCCGTGCCGACACGGTGCTGACGGGGTGTTGACCGGGAGCACGTGCGGTGTGTAACGATCAAGCGCTTTCCGTACCACCCGCAACTCCTGAACCGTGCAATTCCCTGTACCAGGAGGATCGTTGGCTACATACGAAGCATCGGACGCGCCGTCGGACAGTCCCTCCGCCCTCTCCCGGCGGCGCCTTCTCCAGGCGGCCGCCGCGGGCGCCGCCGTCGCCGCCGGTACCGCGCTGCCGGCCGAGGCGGTGGCCCGGGCGGAGGCGCGGCGGGTCTCGCTCTCCTTCACGGCGGCCACCAACGGCGCCGCGTCCCTCTCCCCGTCGGGCGACCGGCTGATCGCCGAGGTCCAGAACGTGCTGTGGTCCGTCCCCCGTAAGGGTGGCGATGCCGTCGCACTCACCCCGCCCGATCTGGAGCCCACCCGTCCGGTCCACTCCCCCGACGGGAAGCTGCTGGCCGTGTGCGCGTACCGGGGCGGCGGCTTCCACATCTGGACGCTGCGACCCGACGGCTCCGATGTGCGGCAGCGCACGGACGGTCCGTGGGACGACCGCGGCCCGGCATGGTCGCCGGACGGCACCCGGATCGCCTTCGCCTCCGAGCGCGGCGGCGACCCGGTGGCGGGCAGCCCGTACCGGGTGTGGGTGCTGGACGTGGCCAGCGGCGAGCTGACCCGGCTGACCGGGCTGCCCGGCCAGGAGGGGCCGCTCCAGGGCGGTGCCTGGGAGGACTTCGACCCCACCTGGTCCCCGGACGGCGAGCGCGTGCTGTTCGTCCGCGGCGTGCCCGCGGGGACCGTCCTGGACGCCCGTACGGTGGCCTCCGTACGGGCGGACGGCACCGGGCCGGTGACCGTCGAGCACACCGACGCGACCACGGGCGCCCAGGTGATGACGCCGTCCGTGTCGGCGGGCGGCACGCTCGCCTATCTGCGCACCACCGTCGCGCCGGACGCGTCCTGCACGCTGGTCGCGGGCGGCGCGGCGGTCGCGGTCGACGGCGATGTGCAGCCGGTGCCGCCGCGGTGGGTCTCGCGCGAGGAGCTGCTGCTGACGGTGAACGGGCGGTTCCGGCTGGTGCGCCCCGAGGCACCGGCCGAGGGCGAGGTGATCCCGTTCGCCGCCACCCTGCCGGTCGACCGGCCCCGGTACACCGTCAAGCGGTACGACTTCGAGGGCGGCGGGGCGCGTCCGGTGCGCGGGCTGCATCTGCCAGCCCTGTCGCCCGACGGCCGCCAGGTGGCGTTCGCCGCCCTCAACTCCCTGTGGGTGGCGGACGTCTCGGGCGGCCGCGCCCCGCGCCGGGTCGTGCGGGCGGACGCCACCCGGTATCTGCTCGCCCCCTCCTGGACGCGCGACGGGCGCGCCCTGGTGTACGCCGACGACCGCGACGGGCTGCTCGCGGTGCGCCGCCGCGACCTCGCCTCCGGCGAGGAGACGGTGCTCGCCCCGGGGGGCCGGGTGCACCCCGCGCTCTCCCCCGACGGCAAGCGGCTCGCCAGTATCGACATGTCGGGAAACCTGGTGCTGCGGGACCTGGCCGCCGGTACGGACAAGGTGCTGGCCGCGCCGCTCGGGGCGGGCGGGCTGCCCGGGCGGCCGACCTGGTCGCCGGACGGCCGGTATGTCGCCCTGTGCGACCGCAACCGGCTGAACCAGAGATTCCGCGAGGGCTACAACCTCATCCGGGTCGTCGACACCGGCAGCGGCACCGCGAAACTGCACGCCGTCGCGCCGCACACCTCGCTGACCGACCGCTACGACTCAGGACCCGTCTGGTCCCCGGACGGCCGCCATATGGCCGTCGTCGCCGAATCCGTCCTGTGGCTGCTGCCGGTCCGGCCGGACGGCAGCCCGGACGGCGATGCGCGCCGGATGACCGACGAGGCGGCCGACCATCCGTCCTGGTCCGCGGACTCGGGCAGCATCCTGTATCTGTCGGCGGGCAAGCTGCGGCTGCTGGACGTCGCGAGCGGCGACGTCCGTACGGTGCGCATCGCGCTCGACCACCGGCGGCCGCGCCCGGCCGACACCGTGGTGCACGCCGGGAGGTTCTGGGACGGCACCGGCGGCGGGGGCACCGTCCGCGAGGACGTCGACATCGTGGTGCGCGGCGGGCGGATCGCCGCCGTCGAGGCGCACCGCGCCGGGCGGGCCGCGAAGCGCCGTATCGACGCCTCCGCCCAAACCATCGTCCCCGGGCTGTGGGACGCCCACACCCACCCCTGGCAGTACACCTACGGCGGCCGCCAGACCGCGCTGCAGCTCGCGTACGGCATCACCACCGCCGTCTCGTTCGGCGGCTTCGCCTATGAGCAGGCGCGGCTGCGGGAGGCCGTCGCGGCGGGCGATCTGGCCGGGCCGCGGCTGCTGGCCACCGGGGAGCTGCTGGACGGGTCGCGGGTGGCGTACAGCATGGCCCGGGCGCACCGCACCCGGGACGGGCTGCGGCGCTCGCTGGACCGCGCGGCGGCGCTCGACTGGGACTTCGTCAAGACGTACGTCCGCGCGCCCGGCTGGATCATGGAGGAGGCCGCCCGCTTCGCGCACGACAAGCTCGGGGTGCGCTCCGGCAGCCATCTGTGCACGCCCGGCATACAGCTCGGGCAGGACCTGACGACACATCTGCAAGCAACCCAGCGCCTGGAGTTCGGGCATGTGACGACGGCGACCGGGCACGCCGAGCAGGACGTGACGGAGATCTACACCGCCTCCGACTTCCGGCTGATCGGTACGCCGTTCGCCGCCCAGCCGCTGGTCGGCGCCGACCCCTCGCTGGCGGAGGACGAGCGGGTCACCCGGCTGATGCCGCCGTGGGACACCGCCCTGGTGCGGCAGCTCGCCGGAGCGCCGCCGACCGACGCCCAGCTGGCCACCCTGCGCACCGAGATCGACATTTACCGGCGGGTCCTCGCCGGTGGCGGTGTGTTCGCCCTGGGGACCGACCAGCCGCTGACGCCGGTGGGGCTCAACCTGCACATGGGGCTGCGGGCGCTGCACCGGTTCGGGATGTCGCCGGCGGAGGCGCTGCGCACGGTGACCGTCCTGCCGGCGCGGGCGTTCGGCGCCGACCGGGACCTGGGGACCCTGGAGGTCGGCAAGCTGGCGGACCTGACGGTCGTGGACGGCGATCCCTTCACCGACTTCGACTCGCTGGTACGGACGGTCTCGGTGCTGCGGGGCGGGGTGCCGTTCGAGCAGCGGCAGCTGGTCGAGGCGTTCCCGGCGCCCGCCGGGGCGCGTGCGGCGCACGGGCGGTCGGAGAAGCACTGGCTGGAGGTGGGGCGGCAGTTGCGGCGCGACGGGTGCTGCGACCTGCACATCTGACGCGTGTCGGGGCGGCCGCGAGCCGGCTCACACGGTGGGAGCCGGGCCCGGCCTGGTCAGGCCGAGCAGGTCGCGGGCCGGGCCGGTGGGGTGGGGGCCGGAGCGCCAGACGGCGCGCAGGTCGCGGCGCAGCGGGATGTCCGGGACGGCGATCTCGACCAGTCGGCGGGCGGCCAGCTCCTCGCCGACGGCCAGGCGGCTGAGCACCGCGGGGCCCGCGCCGCTCACCGCCGCCGCCTTCACGGCGGTCGTGGAGGCCAGCTCCAGCAGCGGCGCGGCCAGGCCGCCGTGGGCGGCGAGGGCGGCGTCCAGGACCTGCCGGGTGCCGGAGCCGCGCTCCCGGAGGATGAGCGGGGTGGCGGCCAGCTCCGCGGCGGTCGGCGGGGTGCGGCGTCCGGCCCAGGGGTGGCCGGGGGCGGTGACCACGACGAGGCGGTCGTGGCCGATGACCGCGCCGTCCAGCCCGCCCGGAGTGTCCAGGCCCTCGACGAAGCCGATGTCCGCCTCGCCGTCCAGCAGCCGCCCGGCGACGGCCGCCGTGTTCCCGGCAAGGAGCGAGACGGCGGTGTCGGGGTACAGGCCGCGCAGCGCGATCAGCCAGCCGGGCAGCAGATACTCGGCGATCGTCATGCTGGCGGCGACCCGCAGCCGGGAGTCGCGGCGGTCGCGCAGCGCGTGGACGCCCGCGTCGAACGCCTCGGCCGCCTCCACCACGCGCCGCGCCCAGTCCGTGACGAGCGCCCCGGGTTCGGTGAGCCGGGAGCCGCGCGGCGAGCGGTCCACGAGCGCGACACCGAGCCGCCGTTCCATCGCCCGGATCCGGCTGCTCGCTGCGGGCTGGGTGATGCCCAGTTCCCGGGCGGCGCGGCCGAGGCTGCCGAGCCGGGCGACGGCGATCAGCAGCTCCAGCGCGCCGAGGTCGGGGACGCGGTGGGCGAGCGGGGCGGGCGGCGTCAGTCCGTCGCCGCCGGGGGCGGGGCTCTTCCGGCTCTGCTCGCTCATGAAGCCGTCGCTCGTCAAGCCGTCACCCGCCAGGCCGTCGCTCATAAAGCCAGCTTATGTCCTCATAGGGGAAAAGGGCCTGGTGGGAGGCGCCGTATCGGGCGAGGGTGCGTGCATGGTCACTGCCGCGCCCGCCCCGCCCCTGCCCGCCGTCCCCCGCGACCGCCCCCGGCCGTCCGTACGCCTCCTCGGCCCGAACTGGTACGCCACGGTGATGGGCACCGCGATCGTGGCGACCGCCGGCGCCGGGCTGCCGGTGCGCGTCCCGGGGCTGGGCGGGCTCTGCCGGGTGGTGTGGGCGGTGTCGGTGCTGATGCTCGGCGCCGTGCTGGCCGCCCGCGCGGCGCACTGGGCGCGCCATCGTGACCGGGCCCGCGCCGGTCTCCTGGACCCGACGGTCGCCCCCTTCCACGGCTGCCTCCCCATGGCGCTGCAGGCGGTCGGCGCGGCGACGCTGTCGGTGGGGGCGGAGGTGATCGGCGTACGGGCGGCGGTGGCCGTGGACGCGGCCCTGTGGACGGCCGGAACGCTCACCGCCCTGCTGACGGCGGCCGGGATCCCGGTGCTGATGGTCGCGACGCACCGGATCGGGCCCGGGGACGCGTCCCCGGTGTGGCTGCTGCCGGTCGTGGCACCGATGGTGTCGGCGGCGACCGGTCCGGCGCTGGTGCCGCATCTGCCGCCCGGGCAGGGGCGGGAGGCGCTGCTGCTGGGGTGCGCGGCGCTGGCCGGGGCGAGCCTGCTGGGGACGTTCCTGATGCTGCCGCTGATCTTCGGCCGGCTGGTGCGCCACGGTCCGCTCCCGGCGGCGCTGACGCCCGCGCTGTTCCTGGTGCTGGGCCCGCTCGGGCAGTCCACGACGGCCGCGGGCGGGCTGGCCGACGCCGCGGCGTACACGGCGGGGGTGCCGGAGGCCGTAGCCCGGTTCGCCTCGGTGGTGTACGGGGTGCCGGTGATGGGGTTCGCGCTGCTGTGGCTGGCGTCGGCGGGGGCGCTGGTGGTGCGGGCGGCGCGGCGCGGGATGCCGTTCGCGATGACCTGGTGGGGGTTCACCTTCCCGGTGGGCACCTGTGTCACGGGGGCGGCGGCGCTGTCCCGGCACACCGGTCTGGACGCTTATCGCTGGCTGGCGGTGGGGCTGTACGGCGCCCTGGTGGCGGCGTGGGGGCTGGTCGCGGCGCGCACGGCGCTCGGCCTGGCGCGCGGCACGCTGCTCACGCCGTAGCAGGCCGCCGTCAGCGCGCCGCCCGTAGAAGCGCCCGCCGTCAGCGCGCCGCCGCGAGCGCCGCGCCGAGGGCGGCGGGCGCCTCCGCCAGCGAGGGGCCGTACCAGGTCAGATGGCGGCCGCTGACGAGCGCGGCGGGCAACCCGGGGAACGCCTCGGGCCCGTCGTCGGCCGTGAAGCGGTACGGCTCGTCCGGCAGCACCACCAGCTCCGCGCCGCACCCGGTCAGCTCGTCGATCGGGACCCGGGGGTAGCGCTCGGCGTGCCCGGCGTACAGATGCCGTACGCCGAGCCGGGCCAGCAGGTCCCCGGCGAAGGTGTCCCGGCCCAGCACCATCCACGGCCGCCGCCATACCGGCACCACGGCCCGCCGGGGCGCCGCGGTGGGCCGTACGTCCGCCCAGGCGGCCTCGGCCTCGTCCAGCCAGCCGGGGCGCGGCAGGCCGCAGCCGCGCACCAGGACCCGTTCCAGCTCGGCGAACGCCTGCTCCAGCGTTCGTACCTCGGTCACCAGCACATCGAGCCCGGCGGCGCGCAGCGCGCCGATGTCGGGGGCGCGGTTCTCCTCCTCGTTGGCGAGGACGAGGTCCGGGGCGAGGGCCGTGATCCGGGCGATGTCGGGGTTCTTGGTGCCGCCGACGCGCTCCGCGCGCAGCCCGGGCGGATGGCTGCACCAGTCGGTCACCCCGGTCAGCAGGCCGGGCGCGGTGGCGGCGACGGACTCGGTGAGCGAGGGCACCAGGGACACCACACCGCGTACGCGGGCACGAGGGTTCATCGCCCCACCGTACGGCCGCTCACCGCGGGCAAAGGACCGCCGCCGCGGTCCGGGGCGGTGAGGCTCCGGACCGCGGCGGCGGGTGTCACCACGGTGGGACGGGGGTCGGGGTCAGGGGGTGACCGGCGCCATCTTGTCGACGATGCCGGGGTGGGCGTCGATCCACTTCTGGACGCCCTTCTCCTCGTTGCCCTTACCCGCGTCCTGCACGGCCTGCTCGAGCGTCGCGAGCTCCTTCTCCGTCATGTGCCACTTCTTCAGCCACCCGTTGAACTCCGGGAACTTCTTCGGGAAGGACTTGTTGGCGAGCGTGTGGAGCTGGTTGTTCGCCCCGAAGGCCTTCTTCGGGTCCGCGAGCTTGGTGAGCTTGTACTTGCTGTACGCCCAGTGCGGGGTCCACAGGACGACGGCCACCGGCTCCTTCTTGGCGTAACTACGCTCCAGCTGCGCCAGCATCGCCGGGGAGGAACCGTCGGAGACCGTGTACTCCTTGTCCAGGCCGTACTCCTTCAGGACCTTGCCCTTGAGGAGCTTCATCTCACCGGTACCCGGTTCGATGCCGACGATCTTCCCCTTGAAGAGATCGGCCTTCCCCTTGAGGTCCGCCAGGGACTTCACGTCCTTGACGTAGGACGGCACGGCGACCTCCAGCGAGGTCTTGTCGTACCACGACCCGACGTCGACCAGGTTCTTCTTGTATCTGTCCCAATACTGTTTCTGCGCGACCGGCAACCAGCCGTCGAATTCCACGTCGACCTGACCGGTGCTCATCCCGGTGAACATGGAACCGACGTCGTACTGCTTGATTTCCGGCTTGTAGCCGCGCTTCTCCAGGACGTTCTTCCACAGGTACGTGGTCGCGATGTCCTCGTCCCACGGGAAGTAGCCGATCTGCGGGGCGGCGCCCGCGTCCTTGCCCTTCTGTTCGGCACCGCCGGGCACCGGGGCGAGCTTGTTCGCCACCCCCGGGTTGTCCTTCAGCCAGGCGCGCACGCCCTGCTGCTCCTTGCCCTTACCGGCGTCCTGGATGGCCGACTCCAGGCTGGTGAGCTGCTTCTCGCTCAGCTTGAAGTTCTTCATCCACTTGGCGATCTGCGGGTTCTTCTTCGAGAAACCCTTGCGCGCGATCGTGTCGATGTGGTCGCCCTTGCCGAAGGCGCCCTTGGGGTCCTTCAGCTTGGTGAGCTTGTACTTGTCGTACGCCCAGTGCGGGGACCACAGGGTGACCGCGATCGGCTCCTTCTTCTGGTACGAGCGGTCCAGCTGGGACAGCATCGCCGCGGTGGAGCCCTTGACCAGGGTGTAGTCCTTGTTCAGGCCGTAGCCCGGCATGACCTTGTCCTGCATCAGCTTCATCTCACCGGCGCCGGGCTCGATGCCGATGATCTGCTTCTTGAAGAGGCCGGACTTGGTCTTCAGGTCGTCCAGGGACTTCACGCCCTTGACGTACGACGGGACCGCGACCTCCAGCGAGGTCTTGTCGTACCAGGAGCCGAGGTCTTCCAGCTTGTCCTTGTACTTCGCCCAGTACGTAGCGTGGGTGGCCGGGAGCCAGGCGTCGGTCTGCAGGTCGATGTTGCCCGCGGCCATACCGGTCCACAGGGCACCGACGTCGTACGACTGCACCTTGGGCTTGAAGCCGCGCTCCTCCAGCAGCTCCTTCCACAGGAAGGTGGAGGCGACGCCCTCGTCCCAGTTGATGTAGCCGAGGTTGACCGACTGGCCCTTGCCGACGTTGGCGGAGACGGTGGGGCCGCTCTCGTTGCCGCCGAACATCTTCATGCCGCCGGCGACCAGGGCCAGGACGACCACGCCGACCATGGCGACCGAGGTCGCGGGCCGCCAGTGGAGCACCTTGGCGCCGCTGAGCGCCTTGGCCCGCTCCTTGGCCAGCGCGCGGCGGGCGAGCGGGGAGACACGCTGATTGAGCGCGCTGGTCATCCGGTCCAGGTACATGGCCAGGATGACGACCGCGATACCGCCCTCGAAGCCCATGGCCACGTCGACGGAGCTGATCGCCTGGAAGACGGTGGAGCCCAGGCCCTCGGCGCCGACCATGCCGGCGATGACGACCATGGACAGCGCCAGCATGATCACCTGGTTGACGCCCGCCATGATGGTGGGCAGGGCCAGCGGCAGCTGGACGCGCATCAGGGTGCGGCGCGGATGGGTGCCGAAGGCGTCGGCCGCCTCCACCAGCTCGGCGTCGACCTGGCGGATGCCCAGCTCCGTCATGCGGACGCCCGGGGGCATCGAGAAGATGACGGTCGCGACGACACCGGGGACCACTCCGAGGCCGAAGAAGAAGATGCCGGGGATCAGATAGACGAAGGCGGGCATCGTCTGCATGAAGTCCAGCACCGGGCGGATCGACGCGCTCACCCCGCGGTTACGGGACGCCCAGATGCCCAGCGGCACCGCGAACACGATGGTGATCACACCGGCGACCAGCACCAGCGCGAGGGTGTTCATCGCCTCGCCCCACAGCTCGATCGAATCGATGAGCGCGAAGCCGAGGAAGGCGAGGACGGCGGGCAGCAGACCGCGCAGCCACCAGGCGAGCACCGCGAGGATGCCCGCGAACAGCAGCGGCTCGGGCGCGCTGAGCACCGAGTTCACCCCGTCGTACATGCCCTGCACGACGGAGGAGATGAAGTCGAAGAGCCAGCTCAGGTTGTCACGGAGCCAGTTGACGCCGGAGTTGATCCAGTCGCCGAGTTCGAGCCTAGGCACCGGAGATCACCTTCTTCGCGGACTCGGGCGCGTCCGGGTTGCCCGGGGCCGGTGGCGTCGCGCCGTCACCCCCGGTGTCGCCGTCACCGAGGACGGCGAGCAGCCGGGCGCGGGGGACGACGCCGACGAGGGTGCCGTCGCCGTCGGTCACCGCGACCGCGGTACCGCTGCGCGAGCAAGGGGTGAACAGCTCGACGATCGGGGTGTCGGTGCCGACGGTGGCGGGGGCGGCGTCCAGCACGTCCTGCGCGGTGCGCAGCGGCGTGCCGTCGTCGGCGGTGGTGCCCAGCACATCGGCGGGGTCGGACATGATCGCCCCGGCGGTGAGCACCCGGCTGCGGTCGACGTCCTTGGTGAAGGAGGCGACGTAGTCGTTGGCCGGGGTGACCAGGATGTCCTCGGCGGAGCCGATCTGGACGATCCGGCCGTCGCGCATGACGGCGATGCGGTCACCGAGCCGCATGGCCTCGTTGAGGTCGTGGGTGATGAAGACGATGGTCTTCTTGAGCCGCTTCTGCAGCTGGACCAGCTGGTCCTGCATATCGCGGCGGATCAGCGGGTCGAGCGCGCTGAAGGACTCGTCCATCAGCAGCACGTCGGCGTCGGTGGCCAGGGCGCGGGCGAGGCCGACGCGCTGCTGCATACCGCCGGACAGCTCGTCGGGCCAGGACTTCTCCCAGCCGGCCAGGCCGACCATCTCCAGGGCCTCGGTGGCGCGCTTGTCGCGCTCCTCACGCGGTATGCCCTGGACCTCCAGACCGTACGCGGCGTTCTCCAGGACGCTGCGATGCGGGAAGAGGGCGAAGTGCTGGAAGACCATGCTGATCTTGTGGGAGCGCACCTGGCGCAGATCGCGCGGGCTGAGCGCGGTGAGGTCGTCGTCGTCGAAGAGGACGCGTCCGGCGGTCGGCTCCAGCAGCCCGTTCAGCATGCGCAGCAGCGTGGACTTCCCGGACCCGGACAGACCCATGACGACGAATGTCTGACCCGCCTCGACCGCGAAGGTGGCGTCGACGACCGCGGCCGTCGTGCCCTCCGCTCGCAGTTGTTCGCGGTCCGCACCGCCCTCGAGATCGGCTACCGCCTCATCGGGTCTTCTGCCGAACACCTTGTAGAGGTGTTCGGCTCGCAGTTTGGACACATATACCTCTCAGATCGCACCAAAAAACGACCCGCCACCCCCGCCGGCGGGTCGTGGAACAGCACGGCACCGGACCGCATGCCCTACGCAATAGTTGAATCACTCAAGGGCTTCGCTCCGGGGGCGCACCTGCCCCTGTCCTTATGGCGTAAACCATACGGTGACCCAGCTCACAATCCCAGTCCGAGGCTGTCACCGGCATACGGCATCATCGAGTCGTGACCCGACGCCTGATGCTTCTCGATACCGCTTCTCTGTACTTCCGTGCCTATTTCGGGGTGCCCGATTCGGTCAGGGCCCCCGACGGCACTCCGGTGAATGCCGTACGCGGACTGCTCGACTTCATCGCCCGGCTCGTCCAGGACCACCGGCCGGACGATCTGGTGGCGTGCATGGACTTCGACTGGCGGCCCGCCTGGCGGGTCGAGCTGATCCCCACCTACAAGGCGCACCGGGTCGCCGAGGAGGCCCCGGAGGGGGCCGGGGTCGACCAGGAGGAGGTTCCGGACACCCTCTCGCCCCAGGTCCCGGTGATCGACGCGGTACTGGACGCGATCGGCATCGCCCGGGTGGGCTCCGCGGGCTACGAGGCGGACGACGTGATCGGCACGCTGGCCGGGCGCGCCGCCGGGCCGGTCGACATCGTCACCGGCGACCGCGACCTCTTCCAGCTGGTCAGCGACGAGCGCCGGGCGCGGGTGCTCTACCCGGTCAAGGGGGTCGGCACGCTGCAGGTGGTGGACGAGGCCGTGCTGCGCGAGAAGTACGGGGTGGACGGCGGGGGGTACGCGGATCTGGCGCTGCTGCGCGGCGATCCGAGCGACGGCCTGCCGGGCGTTCCCGGGGTCGGCGAGAAGACCGCCGCCAAGCTGCTGGCCGCCCATGGCGATCTGGCCGGGATCATGGCCGCGGTCGACGATCCGGGGTCGAAGCTGACCCCCGCGCAGCGCAAGCGGCTGGACGAGGCGCGGCCGTATCTCGCGGTCGCCCCGAAGGTCGTCCGGGTCGCCTCGGACGTTCCGCTGCCCCCGTTCGACGCCGCCGTGCCGCGAGCGCCGCGCGACCCGCGCGCGGTGGACGCGCTCGCGGAGCGCTGGGGTCTGGGTGGATCGCTCCGGCGACTGCTCTCCACACTTGAGGGATAAAGTGTTAGGTTAGCTTAACCTAACTGTTGTCGATCAAGGAGGCCGCCATGGCAGACCGTCCGGCTCGTACACGTCCGCGGCCCCACCGTGCCCAGGTGGTGCGCACCGACCGGCTGACCCCCCATATGGTGCGGGTGGTGCTCGGTGGCGACGGTCTCGCCGATTTCAGCGCCGGTGAATGGACCGATCACTACGTCAAGCTGCTCTTCCCCATCGAGGGCGTGACCTATCCCGAGCCGTTCGACCCGGAGCGGATCCGGGAGGAGTTCCCGCGCGAGCAGTGGCCGGTCACCCGTACGTACACGGTGCGCGCCTGGGACCCGGCGGCCCGCGAGCTGACGCTCGATTTCGTGGTCCACGGCGACGAGGGCCTGGCCGGGCCGTGGGCGGCGCGGGTGCGGCCCGGCGAGGAGATCTACTTCCGGGGCCCGGGCGGCGCCTACGCCCCGCGCGAGGACGCCGACTGGCATTTGCTCGCCGGTGACGAGAGCGCGCTGCCCGCGATCGCCGCCGCGCTGGAGCGGCTGGCCCACCGGCCGCGGGGCGCGGACACGCCTCCGGTGCGCGCCTTCATCGAGGTCGCGGGCCCCGAGGAGGAGCACAAACTGGCCGTTCCGGACGGGGCCGAGGTGGTGTGGCTGCACCGGGGCGCCGCGCCGGTCGGCGAGGCGCTGGTGGCGGCCGTCCGCGGGCTGGACTTCCCGGCCGGTCAGGTGCAGGCGTTCGTGCACGGCGAGGCGGGCTTCGTGAAGGAGATACGCCGCCATCTGCGGATGGAGCGCGAGGTGCCGCGCGAGTGGCTGTCCATCTCCGGCTACTGGCGGCGCGGTCATAACGAGGACGGCTGGCAGGCGTCGAAGCGGGAGTGGAACCAGCAGGTGGAGGCCGAGCAGGAGGGCCTGAGGCCCGGGGCCGCGGCGTAGGGCAACGCGGGCGCGCGCGGACGGCGGGCGGGTGGGCGGCTGAGGCCGCGCACCCGCCCCCTTAGCTTTTCGAGGACCCGCGAGCGCCCGCGGGGCACCCATGAGACCTGCGGACGAGGGACCTGCGGGGTCTGCGGGCCCGGGGCCGCGAGGGGCGCACGACGGCAGAGAAAACCTGTTAACAGGCTTTTACCCTACTGACACATAAATTCCCGGTTGCTCCAGTTCCACCTTCCGGGCCCCTCCCCCGCTGGCTTAAATCGGAAGCAGCGAGCTCGAGGCGCCCTTCGCTGACGGTGCCGGGCCGCTTCCCTTTCGAAGATCCGCCCCCAGGCGCCGGCCCCGAGGCCACGGGTCTTCCACCCGCCCTTCCCGCCCACCGGGACGCCCTGCCGCGGCCACGGAGCGCGTCAGCCGTCGGCCTGCTCTCCGCACCCCCGGCGAAGCGGCACGTTCGAAGGAGAAGGATCATGGCAACCATCACCTCGCTGGTGGACACGACGACCACCACCAACCAAGGCAAACCCGGGGACACCGTCCAGATCAACGGCACCGCGCTGGCCACCACCACCCGCGTGAACTTCGGGTCGACGGCCGTCACTCCGACCGGCGTCACCGCCACCCAGGTCACCTTCGTCGTGCCCAACACGGCGCCGTGCTCCGGTCAGGTCTCCGTCAGCGTGACCAGCAACACCGGCGCCACCAGCAACGCACTGCCGTTCTTCGTCATCGCCGCACCGACGACCACCGGACTGAGCGTCACCTGCCTGCCGGCCGCCACGGGCGGCGCGGCGACGCTGTTCGGCACCAACTTCCTGACGGGGACGCAGGTCGGTGTGGGCACCGTCGGCAACGTCGCGGTCACCCCCACGCAGACCAACCAGGTCACCTTCACCGCGCCGGCCAACCCGGGGCAGGTCGCCGACGTGTCGACCCAGGCGGTGACCATCAGCACGGCCGGCGGCACCAGCGCGTCGGGCACCACTCTGGTCGACTACTACCTCACCCCGGCCATCACCTCCGTGGTGCCCGCGACGGGCACCGCCGGGGACGACGTCACCATCAACGGAACCTCCTTCGTCGGCGTCGACACCGTGACCTTCACCGACAGCACCGCCGCCACCGCCACCGCGGTCTTCACGCCCTTCAGCAGCACCCAGCTGGTGGCCACCGTGCCCGCGGGGCTCACCCCCGGCGCCGGGACCGTCACGGTCCACACCTGCGGCGGGACCTCCAACGCGCAAGCCTTCACCATCACCTGACGGCCCGGGACGACCGAGCGCCGGCGGTGCCACCGCACCGTCGCCCCCGCGCCCTGGCCGACGACCGCCGGCCAGGGCGCCGCCGTCGAGGTACGAGAAGGAGAACAGCGTCATGGCCCCCATCGTGACCAGCGTCAGCCCCGCCCAAGGCACCCCCGCGGGAGGAACCGCCGTCACCATCACCGGCTCGGGCTTCACCGGCGCCACGGCGGTCAGGTTCGGCCCCGGCCTGGCCACGAACGTGGTCGTCGTGAACGGCACGCAGATCACGGCCAGGACGCCCGCGGGGACCGGCACGGTCAAGGTCACGGTCACCGGGCCGTCGGGAACCAGCACCCAGAACGTGTTCTTCACCTACACCACCGTCGCGGCCCCCGTCCTCACCACGCTCAGCCCGGCCTCGGGTCCCCCTTCCGGCGGCACCACGGTCACGCTCACCGGCACCGGACTCGGCGGCGCCACCCAGGTGCTGTTCGGCCCCAACCCCGCCACCATCCTCACCGACACCCCCACCCAGATCACCGTCACCGCCCCGGCGGGCACCGGCAGCGTGGGCGTCGTCGTCATCACCCCCGGCGGCACCAGCAACGCGCTCGGCTACACCTACGCCGCCGCCCCCGCACCGTCCCTCAGCAGCCTCAACCCGGCCTCGGGGCCGACCTCGGGCGGCAACACGGTCACCATCAACGGCACCAACCTCTCCGGGGCGACCTCGGTCATGTTCGGGATCAACGCGGCGGCCATCCTCACCACCACCGCCACCCAGATCACCGTGACCGCGCCCGCCGGGCCGCCGTCCGCGGTCAACGTCATCGTCACCACACCCGGCGGCACCAGCAATCCGCTGCCGTACTTCTACATCACCGCGCCGACCGTCACCGAGCTGTCCACCCACCTCGGCCCGGACACCGGCGGCAACACCGTCACCGTCTACGGCAGCAATCTGACCCTCACCAGCGCCGTGAACTTCGGGGGAAACCCCGCCACCGCCATCAACGTCGTCTCCGACAGCCAGCTGACCGTCACCGCCCCGGCCGGGTCCGGCACGGTCCAGGTCACCGTCACCACACCCGGCGGCACCAGCTCGACGGGGACCGGGAACCCGCACTACACCTATCTCGCCGCCCCGGTCCTCACCAGCCTCAACCCGCCCGACGGCCTGGACACCGGGGGCGAGTCGGTCCTGCTCGCCGGCGGCAACCTCACCTACACCGACTCGGTGACCTTCGGCGGCGTCCCGGCCTCGTTCGCCGCGATCTCGGACACGCAGGTCATCGCCACCACCCCGGGCGGGCCGCCCGGAGTGGTGAGCGTCGTGGCCCACACCCCGGCCGGAAACAGCAACGCCCTGCCGTTCACCTACGACCCGTCGTGACTCCCGCCCCTCGTGATCCGGCCCTCGCGCTCCGCCTCAGCCGACGGAGGAGTACGCCACGACCCCGCGCAGCAGCCCGTCGACCGCCTTGCGGGCGCTGCGCGCCACCGTGCCGTCCGGGGCCGCCGCCGCGATCTGGCCCAGCACGTCGATCAGCTGCTTGCACCAGCGCACGAAGTCACCGGCGGGCATGTCCACTTCCCGCAGCAGCTCGTCGAGACCGTGGCCGGACGCCCAGCGGTAGGCGGCCCAGGCGAAGCCCAGGTCCGGCTCGCGCTGGCCGACCCCCTCCGCCTGGTTGATCCTGTGGTCCTCCTCCAGGGCGTCCAACCGGCCCCAGATACGGACCATCTCGCCCAGCGCCTCCTTGGCGGGGCCGGTGGGGAGCTTGGGCGGCAACGCGTCGTCCGCCGCCCGGGACTCGTACACCAGCGCCGAGGCGCACGCCGCCAGCTCGGCGGGCTTCAGCCCCTCCCACACGCCTTCCCGGAGGCATTCGCTGGCCAGCAGGTCCAGCTCACCGTAGAGCCGGGCCAGCCGCCTGCCGACGTCCGTGACCTCGTCACCGCGCAGATAGTCCAGCTCCGACAGCAGGGCGCAGATCCGGTCGAAGGTGCGGGCGATGGTGTTCGTACGCCCCTCGATGCGCCGCTCCAGCTGGCGGGTGTCGCGCAGCAGGCGGTGGTAGCGCTCGCCCCAGCGGGCGTGGTCCTCGCGGTCGGAGCAGCCGTGACAGGGGTGGGCGCGGATCGCGGCGCGCAGCCGGGCAATCTCGGTGTCGTCGGCCGCGCGCGAGCGCTCCTTGCGGTGCCGCCGCGCATCGTGGTGACCGGCCTTGGTGCGCAGCGCGGAGGCCAGGTCCCGGCGGGACTGCGGGCTGCGCGGGTTGAACGACTTGGGGATCCGCATCCGGTCCAGCGGCTCGACCGGCACCGGGAAGTCGATCGAGGCCAGCCGCTTGACCTGGCGCTCGGCGGTGAGCACCAGCGGGCGCGGCCCGTCGTGGTGCTCGAAACCGCGGTGGCGGTCCGCCCGCCCGGCGGCCAGCCCCGGGTCCAGCACCAGGGCGAGCCCGGCGAACTTGCCGGTGGGCACGTGGATGACATCGCCAGGGCGGAGCTTCTCCAGCGCCACCGCGGCGGCCGCGCGCCGCTGCGCGGCGCCCTGCCGGGCCAGCTCGGTCTCACGGTCCTTCAGCTCGCGGCGCAGCCGCGCGTACTCGTCGAAGTCGCCGAGGTGGCAGGTCATGGAGGCGCGGTAGCCCTCGAGGCCCTCCTCGTTGCGCTGCACCTGACGGGAGATCCCGACGACCGCCTTGTCGGCCTGGAACTGGGCGAAGGAGGTCTCCAGCAGCTCCCGCGAGCGGTGCCGGCCGAACTGGGAGACCAGGTTGACCGCCATGTTGTACGAGGGCTTGAAGGACGAGCGCAGCGGATACGTGCGCGTGCCGGCCAGGCCCGCGAGGGCGGCCGGGTCCATGGCGCGCTGCCACAGCACCACCGCGTGGCCCTCGACGTCGATGCCGCGCCGCCCGGCCCGCCCGGTCAACTGGGTGTATTCGCCGGGGGTGATGTCGGCGTGCTGCTCGCCGTTCCACTTGACGAGCTTCTCCAACACCACCGAGCGGGCGGGCATGTTGATGCCCAGCGCCAGGGTCTCGGTGGCGAAGACCGCCTTGACCAGGCCGCGGACGAACAGCTCCTCGACGACCTCCTTGAAGGTGGGGAGCATTCCGGCGTGATGGGCCGCGATGCCCCGCTCCAGGCCCTCCAGCCACTCGAAATACCCCAGGACGTGGAGGTCTTCGTCGGGGATGCCCGCGGTGCGCTCCTCGACTATCGCCCGCACCTGGGCGCGCGCCGCGTCGTCGTTGAGCCGCAGGCCCGCGTACAGACACTGCTGGACGGCCGATTCGCAGCCCGCCCGGCTGAAGATGAAGGTGATGGCGGGCAACAGCCCCTCGGCGTCGAGCCGGTCGATGACCTCGGCCCTGCCCGGGGTCCAGATACGGCTGCGCTGACGGCGCTCGCGCTCCCGGTCGGCTTCCCGCATATTGTTCCGCCCCCGGCGCTTGTCGCGGCCGAAGCCGGGGCGGCTGTTCTCCATCCGGGCCAGCCGGACGAGGTCGGGATTGACCTCGCGGCGGCCGGACTGGTCACCGTCCTGCCCGCTCTTCTCCTCGAAGAGGTCGTACATCCGGCGCCCGGCCAGCACGTGCTGCCACAGCGGCACCGGGCGGTGCTCGGAGACGATCACCTCGGTGTCGCCGCGGACGGTGTCCAGCCAGTCGCCGAACTCCTCGGCGTTGGAGACCGTCGCGGACAGTGAGACGAGCGTCACCGACGCGGGGAGGTGGATGATGACCTCTTCCCAGACGGCGCCGCGGAAGCGGTCGGAGAGGTAGTGCACCTCGTCCATCACCACATAGCCGAGGCCGACCAGCGACTGGGAGCCCGCATAGAGCATGTTGCGCAGCACCTCGGTGGTCATGACGACCACCGGGGCATCGGAATTGACGCTGTTGTCGCCGGTGAGCAGGCCGACCTTGTCGGCGCCGTAGCGCTTGACGAGGTCGGCGTACTTCTGGTTCGACAGCGCCTTGATGGGCGTGGTGTAGAAGCATTTGCGGCCCTGGGTCAGCGCCAGGTGGACGGCGAACTCGCCCACGATGGTCTTGCCCGAGCCGGTGGGGGCGGCGACCAGCACGCCCTTGCCGGCCTCGAGGGCCTGGCACGCCTCGATCTGGAACGGGTCCAGGGCGAAGGCGTACATCTCGCGGAAGGGGGCCAGCGCGGTGGCCTGCTCGGCGGCCCGGACGCGGGCCGCCGCATAGCGCTCGGCGGGAGTCAGCTCGTCGGTCATCGTATGTACGAGACTACCGGCCACCTCCGACAACGCACGCGATCTTTACGGCGGGATGGGGATCCGGGGCCCGGGAGGGCGGCCCCGGTCATCCGCCGGACAGGGCCTACGTGACGTCGTCGTACCCGTTGCGCCGCGCGGGCTCGTCACCGGCCGTCAGCTCGCCCGCGCCGACGCGCTCGGTCTCCTCGATGGCCTCCGGCACCAGATCCAGGCTCGACGCCTCGTCGTCGCTCAGGCCGAAGTCGGGGTCGGCGGCCCGGCGGCGCGCCCGGCGACGGTCGTTGACGAGGGCGACGGCGACCGCGCCGAAGTAGAGCACGGTGACCGGTCCGGCGAGGGCGAACATGCCGATCGGGTCGGTGCTGGGGGTGGCAACGGCGCCGAAGACCGTGATGCCCATGATCATGGCCCGCCACCAGCCGAGCATCCGGCGGCCGCTGAGGATGCCGGTGAAGTTCAGCAGGATCAGCAGCAGCGGGAGCTCGAACGCCAGACCGAAGACGACGATCATGCGGGCGAGCAGATCGAGGAAGTCGTCCAGCGGGAGCAGGTTGTTGGCCCCGCCGGGCGTGAAGTCGAGCAGGACCTTGGCGCTGGTCGGCAGGATCTTGTAGGCGAAGAAGGCGCCGCCGACGAAAAGCGGCACTCCGAGGCCCACGAAGAAGAGTCCGTACTTCTTCTCGTTGCGGTGCAGACCGGGCGCGAGGAACGCCCACAGCTGGTACAGCCAGACCGGGGTGGCGAGGACCAGACCGGTGGTGAAGGAGACCTTCAGCATGATCGTGAACGGCGACAGCAGACCGTTCACGGTGAAGTAGGCGCACTGCTTCTTGGCGTCGTTGTTGGCCAGCTGGGACAGCCGGGCGCCGCCCGGGCAGCCGACGGAATCCAGGACCGGTTTCATCAGGAAGTCGACGATGTCCTTGTAGAAGAACATCGCGACGATCGTGATCACGCAGATCGCCAGGACCGATTTCATCAATCGGTTGCGCAACTCGCGCAAGTGGTCCGCGAGGGGCATCCGCCCCTCAGGGTCCTTCTCCTTCTTGTTGCGGGCAGACTTGAGCAACCCACGTCCTCATCTCGTGCGTCGGACGGCGGCCGTCGGCGCCGCCTGCAAGTGGCCCTGGGTCAGCGCTTGGTGGTGTCGCTCGGTTCGGCTACCGGACGGGAGCTGGAGACATCGCCCGGGGCGGCCTGGATGGTGCGGTGCGCGCCCTGGTCCTGGCCGGGGTGCGGCGGGTCCGCCGGGGCGTCCTGGTCCTGCTTGCCTTCCGACTTCATCGCCTTGGCCTCGCTCTTGAGGATGCGGGCCGACTTACCCAGCGAGCGCGCCATGTCGGGGAGCTTCTTCGCACCGAACAGCAGCAGAACAATGATCAGGATGAGGATGATCTCGGTAGCGCCGAGCCTTCCGAACATATTCGTCTACCTTCTCACCGAGGCGGCTGGGGGGTGGGGCTGCCGACCGTTCGGACAAAAGTCCGGCAGCCGTGCTGTCAGCGATCGTAGCGCGCAGGGGTAAATGCAGGGCAATCCCCATGCAGACGCCTGGTTGCGGCCCTCCGCCTCGATTCCAGGGCCACGACCAGCCAGCGTACCCCGCTTGCCTGTGATGCAGCAGGGCGCCGTCGATCAGTGGCCGCGCACACCGCCACCGTCCCGGCGCACCGCTCCCACCTGCGCACTCAGCGGTTCCGTGGCCCGCTCCAGGTCCTCGGCGGCCCGGGTGATCCGGGCGGAGCTGTCCGACACCTGCCGGGCCAGTCTGCGCACCTCGGCGTAGACCCGCAACGAGAGCACGGCGAGGACGGCGATTCCGCAGGAGGCGAGGGCGAGGGCGAGCATCGGCCAGAGCATGGAACGACCCTATCGGGGCCGTAAGCGGCGCACGGCCGGCGGTCGGCCCGCCGTCAGACGGTCGAGTGCAGCCGCAGGGTGCGCACCCCGCCGCCGGTGAGCAGCTCCACGATCCGCTCCCCCGCGGGCTTGCGCACCGCGCTGCCGCAGTCGGGACAGGTGAAGGAGTAGAAGGTGGTGCGGTCACTGGCCCCGATCGCCAGCCGCAGCGCCCCGGCGGCCAGCTCGAACCGGCCCCGGCACTCCGGGCAGGCTGCCTTGAAGATCACCGAGGTGGGATTCCCCCCAGCGGTCACTGTGTGCGTCCCTTCACTCACCGCGAGCCGTCACTCACCGAAGCCGTCACTCACCGTAGGCCGCAAGCGCTTGCCGCGCCGCGTCCCGGGCGCTGTCCGCGAGCTCCTGCGGCGCGACGATCCGGCCGTCCCTGCCGAGCCGCAGCGCCAGCCGGCGCAAGCTGCCGGGGTCGGGGGCGCGCAGCGTGATCCGCAGGGCCCCGTCGGGCAGCTCCTCCGCGCTGTCGTGCGGGTAGTACTCGGCGACCCAGCGCCCGCCCGGGCCGACCTCGACGACCACCTCCGGGTCCTCGGCACCGGTCTGCACCAGCCCGGTGGACGGATCGGAGAGGTCGCGCAGCTCGATGGGGGGCGGGTCGGACGCCTCGTCCAGCAGCTTGATCTCCACGACCCGGTCGAGCCGGAAGGTGCGCCGGGCCTCCGACAGCCGGCACCAGGCCTCCATATAGGTGTGGCCGACGGCGAACAGCCGGATCGGGTCGACCTCGCGCTCGGTGACCTCGTCGCGCGCGGGCGAGTAGTAGCGCAGCCACAGCCTGCGGCGCTCGGAGATGGCCCGGTCGACGTCGGCGAAGACGCCGCCCTCGGACTCGAAGGTGACCGAGAGCCGGGAGCTGGCGCCCGCCACCTCGCCCGCCGCGGCCTCCAGCTTGGCGGTGGCCCGCAGCAGCGCCTCCCGGTCGCTCTCGCGCAGCCCGGGCAGGGTGGCGACCGCGCGGGCGGCGACGAGCAGCGCGGTGGCCTCGTCGGCGGCCAGCCGCAGCGGCTCGGCGACGTCGTCGGGGTTGTGCCACCAGATGCGCTCGCCGTCGGTGTCGATGTCCAGCAGGTCGCCGCCGCGGAAGCTGGTGCCGCACAGCGGCAGCACATCGAGGTCGGCGATCAGCTCGTCCTCGCTGATGCCGAAGGCGCGGGCGACCTCGGCGACACGGGCCCCGGGGCGCTCCCGCAGATACGTCACCAAGGACAGCATCCGGCGGGTCTGGTCAATGGCGTTTCCGGCCATGATGAAGTCGTTCCGTCCCCTCAGCCCTTGGCCACGGCGCGCAGCCGCTCGACGACATCCGCCCGCAACTCGTCGGGCGCCAGTACGACCACGTCCGGGCCGAATTCCACGAGCCAGGCGTCCAGCCCGTGTCCGTACGGGATCTCCAGCTCGTCCCAGCCGTCGTCCCCGGCGCGGGTGGTGAGCGCCTTCGCGCGCAGCGGATAGCCGTGCCCGGCCCGCACCCTGATCCGGGCGGTGCCGGTGGCGGTCTCCCCCGCCCAGCTCTCCACGGTCTCCCGCACGGTGGAGTGGTCGGGCACCTCGGCGGTGTACGCGCCGGAGCGCAGCCGCACCCGGCCGGTGATCCGGGAGAGCCGGAAGACGCGCTCGGCGGACCGCCCGCGGTCCCATCCGGCGAGGTACCAGTGGCCGCGCCAGCACTCCAGCGTCCAGGGCTCGACCTGGCGCTGCTCGGGGCGCGCGGCGTTGGACTTGCGGTAGTCGAAGACGACCGGGCGGCGGTCGCGGCAGGCGAGCATCAGCGGCTCGAACGCGGCCTCGTGGACCGGGATGTGCGGCTGCAGCGCGCTCTGCGGCTGGGTGTCGTACGGGTCCTCGGCGACCGGCATCCCGGCGGCGCGCAGCTTCTGCAGCGCGCCGCTCGCGGCGCCCGCGAGCCGGGCCTGCTGCCAGACCTTGGCCGCCAGGCCGAGGGCGGCGGCCTCCTCGGCGTCCAGGGTGATCGGGGGGAGGCGGTTGCTGTCCCGGCGGGCGAGGTAGCCGACTTCGCCGTCCAGGCCCTCCACCGTCTCGATGACCAGGCCGAGTTCGCGCAGATCGTCCTTGTCGCGCTCGAACATGCGGTTGAACGCCTCGTCCCCCGCGGCGGTGGGCCCGCTCGTCCCCTCCAGGTACGCCTCTATGGAGCCCCGCAACTCCCGTTTGGTCAGCGGACGCCGGGTTCCCAGCAGGCACAGCGCCAGATTCATCAGCCGCTCGGCCTTGGCAATCGCCATCGACGCCCTTTCTTCTTGACCTTACGACCGTGACCGTACCGCTCCGGACACGCACCGCAAAAGCTGGGGGTCCCCGCCCACAGGCGGGGACCCCCAGCTTTGACCCAGTACGTGGGGTCTCAGACGGAGACCAGGTCACACACGAAGATCAGCGACTCGCCCGGCTTGATCCGGCCGCCGCCGGCGCCACGGTCGCCGTAGGCCAGGTGCGGCGGGATGATCAGCTGGCGGCGACCGCCGACCTTCATGCCCTGCAGGCCCTGGTCCCAGCCGGAGATGACCTGGCCGACACCGAGCTGGATGCGCAGCGGGGTGCCGCGGTTGTAGCTCGCGTCGAACTCCTCACCGGTGGAGAAGGCCACGCCCACGTAGTGGACGGCGATGTTGTCGCCGGCCTTGGCGGCGGGCCCGTCGCCCTCCCAGATGTCCTTGATCTCCAGGTCCGCCGGCGGCTCGCCGCCCGGGAAGTCGACCTCGGGCTTGTCGATGCTCACGAAATTGCTCCTCGTTACGTTGTGGGCAACCCGCACACCCTACAGAACGGCCAGGATGTCGACGGTGAAGACCAGGGTGGAGTTGGCCGGGATGCCCTTCTGGGCCTTCTTCCCGTAGCCCAGGTCCGGGGGTACGACGATCAGCACCCGGCTGCCGGCCTTCTTGCCCGTGAGCCCCTGCGACCAGCCCTTGACGACCTGCTGCAGGGAGAACTGGGCCAGCTCGCCCCGCTTGTAGGTGGAGTCGAACTCCTTGCCGCCGTCCCACAGCACGCCCTTGTACTGCACCAGCAGCGCGTCCTTGGCCGTGACCTCGGGGCCGTCGCCCTCGATGACGTACTCGGAGACGAGCTTCTTCGGCGCGTCCTTCTTGGGGACGGTGATGGTGGGCGCCTTGCCGTCGGTGTTGTCGGTCACCTTGGGCAGGTCGATGTTGCTCTGCGCCACCTTCTTGCCCTTGGCGGAGCTCTTGGCGTCGAAGGCGCCCTTGAGGTCGATGACGAAGACCAGGGTGTCCGTGCCCTTGATGCCCGCCTGCGGCTGGCCCTGCTTGCCGTACGCGTACGCGGGCGGGACGGCCAGTTCCAGCCGGCTGCCGACGGTGCGGCCCACCAGCCCCTGGTCCCAGCCCGGGAGCACCTGGCCCTTGCCGATCGGGAACGCGGCCGTCTGCTTCTTGTCGTAGGTGTTGTCCACGACCTTGCCGCTGTTCCAGATCTGGGCGAGGTAGTGCACCTGGACGTAGTCGCCCTTGGCCGTCTTCCGCCCATCTCCCTTGATCACGGTCTTGACGGCGAGATCGGAGGACGGCTTCCCGCTGCCCTTGGCGACCTTCGGCTTCTCGCCGAACTCCTTGCCGCCGGTGATCTCCGGAACCGGCCCGCTCACGATCTTCCCGCTGGGTGCCGGTGAGGGCCCGGTCGGCTCCTGGGAAGGCTTGGCCTTGTCGGATCCTGACTTGTCGTCACCGCAACCCGCGAGCGTGAGCAGGCCCGCGGGCACGGCAAGGAGTACGGAGCGTCGGCGCACGGAGTCCTCGTTAGGTAGATCTTGCGATGGCCAATGCGCGCCACTTTACGGCGTGACGCGGGCCCCGTCCGAGAAACGCACGGGGCCCGCGTCATACATAAGCCGTACGCCGACTCAGGCGACCGTCTACATACCGGCGATGAGCTTCTCCACCCGGTCGTCGACCGAACGGAACGGGTCCTTGCACAGCACGGTGCGCTGTGCCTGGTCATTGAGCTTGAGGTGCACCCAGTCCACGGTGAAGTCCCGGCGCTGCTCCTGGGCGCGGCGGATGAAGTCACCGCGCAGTCGGGCGCGGGTGGTCTGCGGGGGCACCGACTTGCCCTCGAAGATCTTCAGGTCGTTGCACACCCGGGCCGCCTGACCGCGCTTCTCCAGCAGGTAGTACAGCCCCCGGCGGCGGTGGATGTCGTGGTAGGCGAGGTCCATCTGGGCGATCCGCGGATGGGACATGGTGATGTTGTTCTTCGCCCGGTACCGCTCGATGAGCTGGTACTTCATCACCCAGTCGATCTCGGTGGAGATCCGGTCCAGCTCCTCGGTGCGGATCGCCTCCAGGGTGCGGCCCCACAGCTCCAGCACCCGCTCGACGGTGCCGGTGCGGATGCCCCGGCGCTCGCAGAAGTCGACGGCCTTCTCGTAGTACTCCTGCTGCACCTCCAGGGCGGACGCCTCGCGCCCGCTGGCGAGCCGCACCTTGCGCTGCCCGGTGATGTCGTGGCTGACCTCGCGGATCGCCCGGATCGGGTTCTCCAGGGTCAGGTCGCGCATCACGGTGCCCGCCTCGATCATGCGGAGCACCAGGTCGGTGGCGCCGACCTTGAGCAGCATCGTGGTCTCGGACATGTTGGAGTCGCCCACGATGACGTGCAGCCGCCGGTAGCGCTCGGCGTCGGCGTGCGGCTCGTCGCGGGTGTTGATGATCGGCCGGGAGCGGGTCGTCGCCGAGCTGACGCCCTCCCAGATGTGCTCGGCGCGCTGGCTGACGCAGTAGACCGCGCCACGCGGGGTCTGCAGCACCTTGCCCGCCCCGCACAGCAGCTGCCGCGTCACCAGGAACGGGATGAGAATGTCGGCGAGCCGGGAGAACTCCCCGTGCCGGGCCACCAGATAGTTCTCGTGGCAGCCGTAGGAGTTGCCCGCCGAGTCGGTGTTGTTCTTGAAGAGATAGACGTCGCCCGCGATTCCCTCCTCGTGCAGGCGGCGCTCGGCGTCGACGAGCAGCCCTTCGAGAATGCGCTCGCCGGCCTTGTCGTGGGTGACCAGCTCGGTCACGTTGTCGCACTCGGGTGTGGCGTATTCCGGGTGCGAACCCACGTCGAGATAGAGGCGGGCACCGTTGCGCAAAAAGACATTGCTGCTACGGCCCCACGAGACGACACGGCGGAAGAGGTACCGCGCCACTTCGTCAGGAGACAACCGGCGCTGTCCCCTGAATGTGCACGTGACGCCGTACTCGTTCTCCAGCCCGAAAATGCGGCGGTCCATGCCTGAACATTACGCCTGATGGCCTGCTCTGAAACCGGGTTCGGCGGCATGGCTCCGATCATTTTCCGGACGAAGGTCATCCGGCGTTCGCCCCGGCGCCTCCTTCAGGTGCCTCCGGGCGGCCAGCAGGACGGCCAGGGCGGCCGCTCCGGCGGCCCCCGGGACGACGAACCCGAGGCCCGCGCCGCCCAGCTGCACGGCGGGGCCGGCGGCCGCCGTGCCGACCGAACTGCCCACCACGAAGGTGGTCACGAGCCAGGAGAACGCCTCGGTGACCGTCCCCGCCGGGGCGTGCCGGTCGATGACGACGAAGGCACACGCGAGCGCCGGGGCCAGGAACACCCCCGCCACGCCCGCGAGGGCCGTCATCGCGGGGACGCCCGGCACCAGGACGAGCGGCACATAGCCGAGCGCCAGGGCGGCCACCAGCAGCCGCAGCCGCCGCTCGGGCGGGCCGGCCCACGGGCGGGCCCCGTAGACCACGCCGCCGACCAGCGCGCCCGCGCCGAGCGCGGAGAGCAGATAGCTGGAGACCATGCCGCCGCCGTGCTCGTCGGCGTACGCGACGGCGGCCACCGCGATCGCGCCGAGCGCGGTCCCGACGAAGAAGAACGAGCCGAGCAGCACCAGCATCCCGGAGGAGCGCAGCGCGCCCAGCCAGTGCGCCTCGCGCGGCGCGGAGCGCCACCGCCGGGACGGCGGGGACACCACGACGGACAGCGCGCCCAGGACCCCGGCCGCGTTGATGACCAGCAGCGCGGCCGCCTCGGACCAACCGGCGACCAGGAGGGTGACCAGCAGCGGGCCGACGGCGAACATCACCTCCTGGGCCACGGCGTCCAGCGCGTACGCCGCGTGCACCTGGTCCCCGCGGCGCAGGACGTCCGGCCACAGGGCCCGCAGCCCGCCCTCCAGCGGGGGCGTGAACAGGCCCGCGAGCAGCATGGCGACGTACGCCACCGGCAGCGGATCGAGGCCCACGACGGCGAACAGCGTCATCCCGAGCGCGGACACCACGGCGGCCGGGAGCATCACGACCGGCTGGCCCCAGCGGTCCACCGCCCGCCCCAGCAGGGGCTGCCCGATGGCGTTGGCCACGCCGTAGACGGCCGAGAGCGCCCCGGCGAGCGCGTAGCTCCCGCCCTCGGAGCGGGCGAAGAGCACCACGGCGAGCGCGGCGGTGGCGTTCGGGAGCCGGCCGATCAGCGTGCCGGTGAGCAGCCGTGCCGCGTGGCGGGTGCGCAGCAGTTCCCCGTAACCGGCGGCCATGACTGCCCCTCCTGGTGGGTGATGGATCGAGTTTTACGTATAACGACGCGACGTTATACGTACCATGGCGGCCTGCCCCGGGTCCACCCGTGGCGGGCGGACAGCGGGGACGGACGGAGCGGAGGCGAAGGGTGGCACACGGGACCGCACAGGGGACCGGACCGTCCGCGGCGCGGGTCACCAGCCGGGACGTGGCGCGGCGCGCCGGGGTGTCCCAGGCGACCGTCTCCCTCGTGCTCGGCGACAAGTGGCGCGGACGGGTCTCGGAGCGCACCGCGGACGCCGTGCGGGCCGCGGCGCGCGAGCTGGGCTACCGGCCCAACCTCGCGGCGCGCAGCCTGCGGCTGGGCCGCACCCGGACCGTGCTGCTCGTCGTCCCGGCCCTGACCAACGAGTTCTTCGCGCACGTGTACACCGGCGCCGCCCGGGTCGCCGCCGACCACGGCTTCGGCGTGGTCCTCTACCCGTCCCCCGAGGGCGTCGGCCCGGCCCGGGACCCCTTCGACTCCGCGCGGGCCTCGCTGGACGGCGTGATCGCCTCCTCGATGGCCGCCGACGCGCTGGCCGCGGTGCGCGGGGGCGGGCTGCCGCTGGTGATGCTCGACAGCGACCCCGACGACCCGGCCGCCGCCGCCACCGTCAACCTGGACATCGGCGACGGCATGCGGCGGGCGGCGGAGCATCTGCTGGGACTCGGACACCGCCGGATCGTCCATGTGGCGGCGGCGGTGGGCTCCTGGACCTTCCGGGTGCGCGCCCGGGCCCTGGCCGGGGCGGTGCGCGCGGTGCCCGGCACCGTGCTGCACACCGAGCGCGCGGCGCTGGGCGTGGAGGAGGGGCGGCAGGCGGCGCTGCGGGCGCTCACCGGCCCGGGGCCCCGGCCCACGGCGCTGATGTGCGACGACGACATCCTCGCGGCGGGCGCGTGCAAGGCCGCCCGGCGGCTGGGGCTGCGGGTGCCGGAGGACGTGTCGGTGACCGGCGTCGACGACCTGGCGCTGGCCACGGCGGTCGAGCCGGAGCTGACCACCGTGACGCTGCCCGCGCAGGCGGTCGGGGCGGAGGGGATGCGGGCGCTGATGGCGGTCCTGGACGGGGAACCGGCCGGGGACACGACGCTGCCCGTGGAGCTGGTCGTACGGGACTCCAGCGCCCCTCCCCCGCCGGGCGGATGAGGCGCTGACACCCGTCGTGGGGGGGGGGGGCCCCCCCCCCCCCCCCCCCCCCGGCGGAGAAAAAAACCAACCGCACGGACCGAACCAG
>NZ_JBEYAL010000015.1:0-63777 GCF_040631655.1 Streptomyces sp. NPDC019937 | reverse complement strand
CAGTCACTGGAGTCCAGAAGTGTGCTCTTGTTATCGGGGCGCGGGTGGCGGTCGGGGAGGGGGCCCCGGCCGGGGCCCACCACGACGGGACGGTGCCTACTCCTCGCTCGCGGAGGACTCTCCGGAGTCGCCGGACTCCGCGGCCTCGCCGGACTCCGACTCCTCGTCGGTCTCCGCCGCGGCCCCGGAACCCTCCAGGAGACGGGCCAGCTGCCCGCCCAGGACGCGCTTGAACTTCCGGGCCTGAGGCCGCTTGCGGTCCAGGACCGCGACCTCCAGCTGCTCGGCGGTGAGGCTGCGCTCGCCACCGTTGTTGTCCCGGGCCAGCGAGTCGACGGCCAGCTTGAGGGCTTCGGCCAGCGTCATGCCGTCCCGGTGGCGCTGGTCGAGGTAGCTGCTGATCTGGTCGGCGTTGCCACCGACGGCGACCGAACCGTGTTCGTCCACGATGGAGCCGTCGTGCGGCAGCCGGTAGATCTGGTCGTCGGCGGGGCCCTCCCCGACCTCGGCGACGATCAGCTCGACCTCGTACGGCTTCTCGGCGGCGCTGGAGAAGATCGTGCCGAGCGTCTGTGCGTAGACATTGGCGAGGCCACGGGCCGTGACATCGTCGCGGTCATAGGTATAGCCGCGCAGATCGGCGTAGCGGACGCCGCCGATGCGCAGGTTCTCGAATTCGTTGTACTTGCCGACCGCCGCGAAGGCGATCCGGTCGTAGATCTCGCTGACCTTGTGCAGGGCACGGGACGGATTCTCGGCGACGAAGAGGATGCCGTCGGAATACTGCAGCACTACCACGCTGCGGCCACGCGCGATGCCCTTGCGGGCGTATTCCGCGCGGTCGGCCATGGCCTGCTGAGGCGATACATAGAACGGCGTCGTCACCGGCTATCCGTCCCTTTCTGTCATTGGCGAATGCATTCCGGGTCAACCGTCCCCTCAGAGCAGGGCGGCGCGCGGGCCGTCCGGCTCTTCGAGCCGACGCTCGTGGATGGCGCGGACGATGTCGGCCACCTCTGCCTCGGTGAACTTCCTGAAACCGTCCTCGGTGATGACCGTGACGATGGGATAAATGCGCCGGGCCAGATCGGGGCCGCCGGTCGCCGAGTCGTCGTCCGCGGCGTCGTACAGCGCCTGGATCACGGCGGTGGCGGCCTGCTCCTCGTTCAGGTCCTCGCGGTAGAGCTTCTTGAGCGCACCGCGAGCGAACGTCGAGCCGGAGCCGGTGGCCGCGAAGCCGCGCTCCTCCGAACGCCCACCGGTCACGTCGTAGGAGAAGATGCGGCCCTTCTCCCGGTCGACGTCATAACCCGCGAAGAGCGGGACGACCGCCAGCCCCTGCATCGCCATGCCGAGATTGCCGCGGATCATGGTCGACAGCCGGTTGGCCTTGCCCTCCAGGGAGAGGACGGTGCCCTCGACCTTCTCGAAGTGCTCCAGCTCCAGCTGGAAGAGCTTGACCATTTCCACGGCGATACCGGCCGTGCCCGCGATGCCGACGGCCGAGTACTCGTCCGCCGGGAAGACCTTCTCGATGTCGCGCTGCGCGATGACGTTCCCCATGGTCGCGCGACGGTCACCGGCGAGCGCCACCCCGCCGGCGAACGTCGCCGCCACGATCGTCGTGCCATGCGGTGCCTCGATGGCACCCTGCACCGGGGGAAGCGGGCGGTTCCCCGGAAGCAGCTCGGGCTGATGCGCGCCGAGGAAGTCCATGAACGACGAGGAGCCGGGCGTCAGGAAGGCAGCCGGCAGACGCCCTGTGCTTCGAGTGTTGGCTTCCACACGATTCCTTCCACCAGATCTTGAAATACTGCTCGGACCTTACCCCTGGCCATGGAAGTCATCCGTCCTGCGCCCCCTCGATGGGGCGCAGGACGGAGGGGACGCGCTTTACTCGCCGCCCTTTTGCACGAAGGACCGCACGAAATCCTCGGCGTTCTCCTCGAGCACGTCGTCGATCTCGTCCAGCACGGAGTCGACGTCGTCCGAGAGCTTCTCCTGCCGCTCCTTGAGATCCTCCGCGGCCTGTGCGTCCTGCGCCTGCTCCTCGACCTCCTCGGTCGTGCGCGACGCCTTCTGCTGACCGCCGCCGGTGTCCTTGGTCGCCATGTCCCTCACCCCGCTCGGTTCGCCCGCTGATTCGATCGGTGTCAAGATCAGACCCTACAAGCAGGGTCCGACATCGGCCTCCCACTCGCTACAACGCGTGGAGGCCACCACGATGATTCCCGGTCGGAGCCCATTTCAGCCTCCGGACAGCACCCGGACCAGGTCCTCGGCCGTGCGGCAGCGGTCCAGCAGCTCCTTGACGTGGTTGCGGGTGCCCCTGAGGGGCTCCAGCGTGGGGACCCGTTGCAGGGAGTCACGGCCCGGGAGGTCGAAGATCACCGAGTCCCAGGAGGCCGCGGCCACGTCGTCCGCGTACTGCTCCAGGCAGCGGCCGCGGAAGTAGGCGCGGGTGTCCTCCGGGGGCTTGTTCTGAGCCCGTGCGACGTCGGAGTCGTCCAGCAGCCGCTTCATCTTGCCGCGCGCCGCCAGCCGGTTGTACAGGCCCTTCTCGGGGCGTACGTCGGCGTACTGCAGGTCCACCAGGTGGAGCCGGGCGGCGTCCCACTCCAGGCTGTCGCGCCTGCGGTAGCCCTCCAGCAGCTCGCGCTTGGCCACCCAGTCCAGCTCGCCGGACAGCGACATCGGGTCGCGCTCCAGCCGGTTGAGCACGTCCTCCCAGCGGGTCAGCACGTCCCGGGTCTGCTCGTCGGCGTCGGCGCCGAAGCGGTCCTCGACGTACTTGCGGGCCAGCTCGAAGTACTCCATCTGGAGCTGCACGGCGGTCAGTGTACGGCCGCTGCGCAGCGTGATCAGGCGCTGCAGCGTCGGGTCGTGCGAGACCTGGTGCAGCGTGCGGACCGGCTGGTCGACGGCCAGGTCCACGGCGATGAAGCCGTCCTCGATCATCGACAGCACCAGTGAGGTGGTGCCGAGCTTGAGGTACGTCGACAGCTCGGAGAGGTTGGCGTCGCCGATGATCACATGCAGCCGGCGGTACTTCTCGGCGTCGGCGTGCGGCTCGTCCCGGGTGTTGATGATGGGCCGCTTGAGGGTGGTCTCCAGCCCCACCTCGACCTCGAAGTAGTCGGCCCGCTGACTGATCTGGAAGCCGTGCTCGTGGCCGTCCTGGCCGATGCCGACGCGGCCGGCGCCGGTGACGACCTGGCGGGAGACGAAGAACGGCGTCAGGTGGCGCACGATGTCCGAGAAGGGGGTCTCCCGCTTCATCAGGTAGTTCTCGTGCGTGCCGTAGGAGGCGCCCTTGTTGTCGGTGTTGTTCTTGTACAGGTGGATCGGCTGGGCGCCGGGCAGCTCGGCGGCGCGCATCGCGGCCTCGGCCATGATCCGCTCGCCCGCCTTGTCCCACAGCACCGCGTCCCGCGGGTTGGTGACCTCGGGGGCGGAGTACTCCGGGTGCGCGTGGTCGACGTAGAGCCGCGCACCGTTGGTGAGGATGACGTTGGCCAGGCCGATGTCCTCGTCCGTGAGCTGACTGGCGTCCGCGGACTCACGCGCGAGGTCGAAGCCGCGGGCGTCCCGCAGCGGGTTCTCCTCCTCGAAGTCCCAGCGGGCGCGGCGCGCCCGGTGCATCGCCGCCGCGTAGGCGTTGACGACCTGGGACGAGGTGAGCATGGCATTGGCGTTGGGGTGCCCCGGGACGGAGATCCCGTACTCCGTCTCGATTCCCATTACGCGCCGTACGGTCATGCGGCCCTCCTTGCCCGGCGCGGCCCCAGGCCGGGGCCGGCGCTCAAGTACCGCTGCGCTTCCGGTCCACGACCGGCCCCCGAGCCGCCGCGCCGCGGGATCGCGGCGGTACCGATGAGCCGGTTACGGCTGTGCGGTGCTGCGGAGATCATGACAGTCATTGCTCCGGTGGGGCTCGTAGGACTCATACGATGAATGCCGTCCGAAAAGCGCATCCGGCTGCGGATGCCCCGTCCAGGACATCCGCAGCCGGACAGCGGTGTTACAGGTACTGACCGGTGTTGGCCACCGTGTCGATGGAGCGTCCCGTGTCGGCGCCCTGCTTTCCGGTGACCAGGGTGCGGATGAAGACGATCCGCTCGCCCTTCTTACCGGAGATGCGGGCCCAGTCGTCCGGGTTCGTGGTGTTGGGCAGGTCCTCGTTCTCCTTGAACTCGTCCACGCAGGCGGCGAGCAGGTGGGAGACCCGAAGGCCCTTCTGGTTGTGGTCGAGGAATGCCTTGATGGCCATCTTCTTCGCCCGGTCCACGATGTTCTGGATCATGGCGCCGGAGTTGAAGTCCTTGAAGTAGAGGACTTCCTTGTCACCATTGGCGTAGGTGACCTCGAGGAAGCGGTTTTCCTCGGATTCCGCGTACATCTGCTCGACGACCGACTGGATCATGCCGGCGACAGCCGCCTTCGCGGAGCCGCTGTGCTCGGCGAGGTCGTCCGTGTGGACCGGCAGTGTATCGGTCAGGTACTTCGAGAAGATGTCCTTGGCGGCCTCGGCGTCCGGACGCTCGATCTTGATCTTCACATCGAGGCGGCCGGGGCGCAGGATGGCCGGGTCGATCATGTCCTCGCGGTTGGAGGCGCCGATGACGATGACGTTCTCCAGGCCCTCGACACCGTCGATCTCGGAGAGCAGCTGCGGGACGATGGTGTTCTCCACGTCCGAGCTGACCCCGGAGCCGCGGGTGCGGAACAGGGAGTCCATCTCGTCGAAGAAGACGATGACCGGCGTGCCCTCGCTGGCCTTCTCCCGGGCCCGCTGGAAGACCAGCCGGATGTGCCGCTCCGTCTCACCGACGTACTTGTTGAGCAGCTCGGGGCCCTTGATGTTGAGGAAGAAGCTCTTCCCCGCGGGCTTGCCGGTGACCTCGGCGACCTTCTTGGCAAGGGAGTTGGCGACGGCCTTCGCGATCAGCGTCTTGCCGCAGCCGGGCGGGCCGTACAGCAGCACGCCCTTGGGCGGCCGCAGTTCGTGCTCCTTGAACAGGTCGGGGTAGAGGTACGGAAGCTCGACCGCGTCCCGGATCAGCTCGATCTGGTTTCCCAGGCCGCCGATCTTGGTGTAGTCGATGTCCGGGACCTCTTCGAGGACGAGCTCCTCGACCTCGCTCTTCGGCACGACCTCGTAGACGTAGCCGGACCGGGGCTCCAGCAGCAGGGCGTCACCGGGGCGGATGGTGGTTTCCAGCAGCGGCTCGGCGAGCCGCACCACGCGCTCCTCGTCGGTGTGCCCGATCACCAGGGCCCGCTCGCCGTCCTCAAGGACCTCCTTGAGGGTGACGATGTCCCCGGCGCGCTCGAACTCCATGGCCTCGACCACATTGAGCGCCTCGTTGAGCATGACCTCCTGGCCCCGCCTGAGGTCGTCGAGCTCGACGCTTGGGCTGACGTTCACGCGGAGTTTACGGCCTCCGGTGAAGATGTCGGCCGTGCCGTCCTCGTTCGCCTGCAGAAAGGCACCGAAACCGGCCGGCGGCTGTGCGAGCCGGTCGACCTCCTCCTTGAGGGCCACGATCTGGTCGCGGGCCTCACGGAGGGTGTTCGCGAGCCGCTCGTTCTGTGCGGACACTCCCGCCAGATTGGTCTGCAGCTCGACGATCCGCTCTTCGAGAATCCTCGTGTGACGCGGAGAGTCGGCGAGCTTGCGGCGCAGGACGGCGATTTCCTGCTCGAGATAGGCAACCTGACCGGCGGGGTCGTCAGACCCGCGCCCCGGCCGGATGCCGCGGTTGATGTCGTCGTCGTGGGCTGCCACGGTCCTCACCTCCTCCAAGGGGAGCTGGACGCTTCCTGACCCTACCTGGGCCGGTGCGGGTTGAAACCCCTAGATCACAAACCCGGTCGGCGTGTGTCCGATCTTCACCCTTGCGCACTCCCTCACGCCAGGTGAATACCCACCCAACAACATCGGAAAGCGAGCGGTTGTATCGTCGACCCGGTCAACACCCGCCAGGGCTGGCGATATTTAGTCAATGTTGAATCGCGTATCGAGGGAACGGCAGGCGACGCACCGTGCGGAACGAGGAGATCGGCGATCTTGAAGTCTGGATTGACCAGGACCTGTGCACGGGTGATGGGATCTGTGCCCAGTACGCGCCCGAGGTCTTCGAACTCGACATCGACGGTCTAGCCTACGTCAAGAGCGCCGACGACGAGCTTCTGCAGGACAAGGGCGCGACGACCAAGGTGCCGCTGCCGCTGCTCACCGAGGTCGTGGACTCCGCCAAGGAGTGCCCGGGCGACTGCATCCATGTGCGGCGCGCCGCGGACAAGGTCGAGGTGTACGGCCCGGACGCGGAGTAGCGCCCGGCGCGCGACAGCGCGTGACCGGTCAGACACTCCCCGGCACGGGAAGGGCCTTCAGTACGAACTCGCCGTCCCGCCACTGCCAGTTGACCTTGCGCTGCAGATCGGGACAGCACCGCGGAACCTTGGTGGACGAGTAGCCCAGCAAAGTGGCCGAAACCTTCGTTCCGCGCACGGCGAAATCCTTGACGCTCATCCCCTCCTTCGGATCGACGAAGGTCGCAACGATCCGGGGGGCCGCACCCGCGCGCTCCGGCTGGGCGAGCACGTAGACGCCGCTGGGCGGGTTGCCGGCCGCGGTCTCGCAGCGGACCACGGCGACGGTTTCCGGCCGCCCGTCCCCGTCGAGGTCTCCCGAGGCCCGGTCCACGACGCCGGGCTCGGCCCGGCCGCAGTCCATCGGGTAGTGCGCGGCCCGTGGATCGGGGGCCAGCAGGGCCGGAAGGCCGTCGGCGCGGTGCGCGGAGAGGGTGGTGGGGGCCGAGGTGGCCTTGGCGGCGGGGGGCTGGAAGACCGCCGCCCCGGCGACGACGGCGGCCACGGCGGCCGCGGTCGCGATCCAGTGCACCGGACGGGTGCGGGTGTGTGCGAGATCCGGGCCCAGAGACTGCACGCGGGACGACTCCATGACATGGCTGCGGCGGAGGGGGTGCTCCGCATCGTGCCACATCTCACACCGGCGCGGCCACCGCCCCGCAGGGGGGAAGTCGGTGGCCGCGCCGAGTCGTTGACGTGACCGGGCGGTCAGCCGCCGTCGGCCGCGGGGGCCTGGCCGCCGGACGCGCCCCGCTTGCCCTCCGGGGCGCCGCCGGCGCCGGTGTCCTTCCCGCTGCCGTAGCCGGGGTAGTCGTCGCCGTACGCGCCCTTGGCGGGCCGGCGGCGGCGCAGCGGCGGCTCCACGCCGTCCGCGAGGCGGCGGGCGGTGAGCAGGAAGCCGGTGTGGCCGATCATGCGGTGGTCGGGGCGCACCGCCAGGCCCTCGACGTGCCAGGTGCGGACCATGGTCTCCCAGGCGGACGGCTCGTTGAAGGTGCCGTGCTCGCGGATGGACTCCACGGTGCGGGCCAGCTGGGTGGTGGTGGCCACGTAGGCGCACAGGATGCCGCCGGGCACGAGCGCCTTGGACACCGCCTCCAGGCACTCCCAGGGGGCGAGCATGTCCAGGATGACGCGGTCGACGTCGGTGTCGGACAGGTTGTCCTGGAGGTCGCCGACGGTGAGCCGCCAGGCGGGGTGCGGGGCGCCGAAGTAGCGCTCGACGTTCTGGGAGGCGATCTCGGCGAAGTCGGCCCGGCGCTCGTAGGAGTGCAGCATGCCCTGGTCGCCGATGGCCCGCAGCAGGAAGGTGGAGAGCGAGCCGGAGCCGACGCCCGCCTCGACGACGCGTGCGCCGGGGAAGATGTCGGCCATCGCCAGGATCTGCCCCGCGTCCTTGGGGTAGACCACGGCGGCACCGCGTGGCATGGACAGGACATAGTCGGGGAGCAGGGGACGCAGCGCGAGATACGCGACGTTTCCCGTGGTGCGCACGACAGTTCCCTCGGGGGCGCCGATCAGCTCGTCATGGGGGAAGGAACCCTTGTGGGTGTGGAAATTCTTCCCGGCTTCGAGCGTGAACGTGTAGTGGCGTCCCTTGGGGTCGGTGAGCTGGACCTGGTCCCCGACCTGGAAGGGCCCGCGACGGCGGGCGGCACCGGTCGGTTCGGACATGTGAACAGCCTACCGGGGCCGGGAGGCTGTCCGGGACGGCGGGCCCCGGGGCGCCCGCCTCAGGCGGTCGGGGTGCGTGCCATGGCGTTGACGAAGGCGCGCTCGACGTCCGCCGTGGAGAGCACCCCGTAGATCTCGCCCGTCTCCTCCACCACCAGGTACTCGGTCGCCGGGGTGGCGCGCAGGGTGTCCAGCAGCTCCTCGCCGGTCAGCTCGGCGGAGACCCGCATCCCGTCCTTGAGGTCCTGGGCGAGGCCGCTGACCGCGACCCAGGGGCGCCGGTGCTCCGGGACCCCGACGATGGCCGCCTCCCGCACCACGGCGGTCGGGGCGCCGTGGCCGTCCACCACGACCAGGGCGCGCGCCCCGGCCTCGTTGGCCCGCCGCAGCGCCTCGGACAGCGGGGTGTCGGCGGCGACGGGCACGGCGCGCCGGGTGAGGTTGCGGGCGCGCAGGTCCGGCAGGCGCTCCCGCAGCCGGGCCATGCGCAGGCTGTTGCCCGCGCCGGTCCAGATGATCGCGGCCAGTATGGCGGCGAGCAGCGCGTCGGTGAGCGAGTCGACGCTGCCGAAGTCCTTGGGCTCGCCGCCGAGGCCGCCCGCCTGGGTGAGCAGCGGCAGTCCCACCAGGACGGCGACGGCGAGCGCCCGGCCGGTCCAGGCGGCGGCGACGGTGCCGGCCATGGGCCTGCCGCTGATCTTCCAGACGACGGCGCGCAGCATCCGCCCGCCGTCCAGCGGAAGGCCGGGGAGCAGGTTGAAGGCGGCCACGATGAGGTTGGAGATCATCAGCCCGGCGAGCAGCACCCCGGGCACCGAGTCGGGCTCCACGACCAGCATCCCGAGGTAGAAGACCCCGGAGAGGACCAGGGAGAGCAGCGGGCCGACGAAGGCGAGGACGAACTCCCGGCCGGGGGTCTCGGACTCCTTCTCGATCTCCGAGACGCCGCCGAAGAACTGCAGCTGGATCCGGCGCACCGGCAGCTTGAAGCGCAGGGCGGCCACGGTGTGGGCCAGCTCGTGCACCAGGACGGAGGCGTAGAAGGCGACCGCGAAGAACAGTGACACCAGGTAGCGGGCGGCGCCCAGCTCCGGCAGCACCCGCTCCAGCTGGCCGCCGAAGACCCAGGTGATGAGGGCGGCCACCAGGAACCAGCTGGGCGAGACATAGACGGGTACGCCGAAGGGGCGCCCCATCAGGATGCCGCCGCCCGCCTCGGGTGGGCGGCGCGGCTTGTCCGCCTCGGGCTCGGTCGTGCGGTCCGCTCCCCCGTCGCCGGACTGCCGCTGCCCGCTGTTGTCCACGGTGTCCCCTCGTCGGGTGCGTCCGTCGCACCCTGTTTTGATACGGTCCCCACGATCATGCAGTGCGAGGGGCTCGGACGTCGATGGTATGCGTCCGGCTGTCGGTGGCGGGTCGTAGGGTCTTGGCCATGGGAATCACCTCAGGGCAGCCCGAACAGCCGGACGGGGCACCGCAGTCAGGCCGTG
The DNA here is from genome assembly GCF_040631655.1 of Streptomyces sp. NPDC019937. Lineage (NCBI taxonomy): Bacteria > Bacillati > Actinomycetota > Actinomycetes > Kitasatosporales > Streptomycetaceae > Streptomyces > Streptomyces sp. NPDC019937. The sequence goes on along the minus strand of NZ_JBEYAL010000015.1, from coordinate 54,238 downwards.
CCGCGTCGCTCTCCCCGTCCCGAGCGGCCGACTTCATGCGGTGCCCCTTGCTGTACCGCTTCCGGGTGATCGACAAACTGCCGGAGAAGCCGAGCGCGGCCGCGACCCGGGGCACGGTGGTGCACGCGGTGCTGGAGCGCTTGTTCGACGCGCCCGCCGCCGAGCGCACCGCGCCGCGCGCCCGGGCGATGGTGCCGGGCGAGTGGGAGCGGCTGCTGGCGGCCAAGCCGGAGCTGGCGGAGCTGTTCCGGGGGGAGGACGGCGCGGAGTCCCCGGAGCAGCTGACCGAGTGGCTGGCGGGGGCCGAGAAGCTGGTGGAGGAGTGGTTCTCGCTGGAGGACCCGACACGGCTGGAGCCCGCCGAGCGGGAGCTGTTCGTGGAGACCGCGCTGGAGTCGGGGCTGACGCTGCGCGGGATCATCGACCGGGTGGACATCGCGCCGACCGGTGAGGTGCGGATCGTCGACTACAAGACGGGGAAGGCGCCCGGGCCGCGGTACGCGGGCGAGGCGCTGTTCCAGATGAAGTTCTACGCCCTGGTGCTGTGGCGGCTGCGCGGCACGGTGCCGCGCCGGCTGCAGCTGGTCTACCTGGGCAGCGGCGATGTGCTGAGTTACGACCCGGACGAGCGGGATCTGCTCGGCGTGGAGCGCAAGGTGCTGGCCCTGTGGGAGGCGATCCGGCTGGCGACGGAGACGGGGGACTTCCTGCCGCGCCGGACCAAGCTGTGCGGCTGGTGCGATCACCAGGCGCGCTGTCCGGAATTCGGTGGCACTCCCCCGCCGTATCCGCTGCCCGTGATCCCGGCGCAGTCCCCGCCCCTGTCCCCCGCTCCCTCCGGGGGCGACGGCTCCGGCAGAATGGACGCGGTCTAGCGAAGGAGATCCCGTGGCGATCCGCGTCCTACTGGTCGATGATCAACCGCTGCTGCGCACCGGCTTCCGGATGATCCTGGAGGCGGAGCAGGATCTGGCGGTCGTCGGCGAGGCGGGGGACGGTCTGCAGGCCCTCGACCAGGTGCGGGCGCTCCAGCCCGACGTGGTGCTGATGGACATCCGGATGCCGCGGATGGACGGGGTGGAGGCGACCCGGCAGATCACCGGCCCCGGGCGGGACGGCCCGGCGAAGGTGCTGGTGCTGACCACTTTCGACCTCGACGAGTACGTGGTGGAGGCGCTGCGCGCCGGGGCCAGCGGCTTTCTGCTGAAGGACGCGCCGGCCACCGAGCTGGTGCAGGCCATCCGGGTGGTGGCGGCGGGCGAGGCGATGCTGGCGCCGAGCATCACGCGCCGGCTGCTCGACAAGTACGCCGGGCACCTGCCGTCGGGTGAGGAGCCGGTCCCGGACACCCTGCACACGCTCACCGAGCGCGAGGTCGAGGTGCTCAAGCTGGTGGCCCGGGGCCTGTCGAACGCGGAGATCGCCGCGGATCTGTTCGTGAGCGAGACGACGGTCAAGACGCATGTGGGCCATGTGCTGACCAAGCTGGGGCTGCGGGACCGGGTGCAGGCCGCGGTCTACGCCTACGAGAGCGGGCTGGTCCGCCCCGGCGCGCAGTAGCCGCACCGCACCCGGCGCGCGGTGCGGGGCAGGCGCGCGCCGGGGCGGGACGCCGCGTCAGTCGGTCGGCGACTTCTTGATCTCCCAGAAGCGGAAGACCGTCGAGGCGTCCAGGGTCCACTGCAGCCCGGAGATGGAATCCTGGGCCACCGCGTACTGCTTGCCCTGCCACAGCGGCAGCATCGGCACATCGTCGGCGACCAGGTTCTGGATCTTCTGGAAGTCGCCGACCGTGGCCGCGCGGCTGGGCTGGCCGGCGGTGGCCGGGATGAGCTGCCCGGTGAGCTGCGCCGAGGTGTAGTGGTTGGCCAGGACGTTGCCGGCGCCGAAGAACGGGGCGACGAAGTTGTCCGGGTCCGGGTAGTCGGGCACCCAGCCCTTGACGTAGACGGGGTAGTCGCCCGCGGCCACGCCCTTCTCATAGGCGGCGGCGTCGGTGCTCTTCACGTCGACGTCGAACAGCCCGCTGGCGTTGAGCTGCTTGGCGATCTCGTGCAGGCCCGGCACGGTGCCGGGGCCGTAGCGGATCGGGGTGCCCCACAGGGTGAGCTTGACCTTGTCGGTGATCCCCTCCTCCCGCAGCGCCTGCTTGGCCTTCTCCGGCTGCGGCCGGTCGCCGTACTTGTCGAAGAAGGCCGTGTTGTGGCCGGTGATCCCGGCCGGGACGACGGAGTACAGCGGCTCGGCGGTGCGCTTGTAGACGTCCCGGACCAGGGTGGAGCGGTCGATGAGGTACGCCATGGCCTTGCGGACGCCCAGCTTCCCGGCCACCGGGTCCTCCATGTTGAAGACCAGGTGCTGGATCTCGGCGCCGGTTCCCTCGACGACGTTCAGGTTCTTGCCGCCGCTGAGGGACTCGGCCTGCAGGTCGGCCAGGTCCTTCATGGCCAGTCCCCGGTAGGCCAGGTCCACGTCGCCGTTCTGGACGGCGTCCTTCAGCTCCTGCTGCCGGCCCTTGAAGAACTTCAGGGTCAGCCCGGTGTTCTGGGCCTTGGCAGGGCCCTTGTAACCGCCGTTGACCGAGAAGTCCGCCTCCTCCTTGCTGAAGGAGTCCAGCTTGTAGACGCCGGAGCCGACCGCCTTGTTGTCGGTGCGCAGCTTGTCGGCCGGGTAGGCGCTGTGGTCCACGATGGACCCGGCGCCGGAGGCGATCTTCTGCGGGAAGGTGGCGTCCGGGGTCTTCAGGTTGAAGACGACGGTCCGCTCGTCCGGGGTCTTGATGTTCCCGATGGTGGAGAGCATCACCGCCGGGCCGTTCTCGTCGTTGATCCGCAGGGTGCGCTCGAACGAGAACTTGACGTCCTCCGAGGTGAGCGGATGCCCGTTGGAGAACGTCAGGTCGTTCCGCAGGGTGCAGGTGAAGACCTGGCTGGAGCCGTCCTTGAAGCCGCACTTCTCCGCCGCCTCCGGCTGCGGGGTGGTGCCGCCCTTGGGGAAGCTCAGCAGCGACTGGAACACGTTGTTGAACAACAGCCAGGAGCCCGGGTCGTAGCCGGATGCCGGGTCGGTGGCCAGCACCTCGTCCGACATTCCCATGACGACGTGCTCACCGCTGCCCGCGGCGTCCCCGTCCTCGCTCCCACAGCCGGTGAGCAGGGCGGCGGCAAGTCCCGCACCGAGCGGAGCTGCCAGCCACTGGTCACGTTTCCTCACGGGTGGTTTCCTCACAGTTTCGTCGTCTCGTATCCGGCCCCCGTCTGGCGTCGCGTCAGCTGCCGGCGCCTCGGCCCAGCTCCCATAGCTGCAGCATGGTCGAGGAGTCGAACGCGTATTCGGCCCCGGTGATGTTCTCTCGGGCCGCCACGTAGGTGTTCCCCTGCCACAGCGGCAGATAGGGCACATCGTCGGCGATGGTGTTCTGAATGGTCTGGAAGTCTCCGGCCGCGCGGGTGCGCTGGCTCTCCTGCCGGGTGCGCGGGATCAGCTCGTCCTGCACGGTGCTGTCGCGGTAGGGCGAGCCCAGGAAATTGTCCTTGGTCAGGAAGGGCGCGATGTAGTTGTCCGGGTCCGGGAAGTCCGGCAGCCACCCCATGCCGTAGGCGGCGTACGCGTGCTTGGCGAGGTTGGGGCGGAACTCGGTCCAGCGGACGCCCTTGATCCTGACCTTGAACAGGCCGCTGCGGTTGAGCTGGCGCTGCAGCTCCTTGAACTCCCGGGCGGTCTCCGGACCGTAGTGGTCGGTCGTGTACGTCAGGGTCAGCTTCACCGGGGTGCTGATCCCGGCATCGCGCAGGGCGCCGCGGGCCGCGTCGGGGTCGGGGTCGCCGTACTCGTTGTGGAACGAGTTGGTGTGCGAGATGACGTTGTTCGGGATCATCGAGTACAGGGGCTCGGCGGTCCGCTTGTAGACGTCGCGCACCAGCGCCTGCCGGTCCACCAGATGGGCGATGGCCTGCCGTACGGCCTTGGCCCTCACCGACGGGTCCTCGGTGTCGAAGACGAGGTAGCGGATGCCCTGGCCCGAGGACTCGAAGAGCCGGACGCCCTTGACCTCGCCCTTGTTGAGCTTGTCGATCTGGCCGGGCGCGAAGCCGCGGTGCACCACGTCGATGTCGCCCTTGGCCAGCGCCTTCTCCATCGCCGAGGCGGATTCGAAGAACCGCAGCTCGACCTTGTCGCTGTCCGGCTTCACATCGCCCCGGTAGTGGGGGTTCCGGGTGAAGAGCACCTTCACCAGCCGGTCGCCCCGGACCTCGGTCTTCGCCTGGTACGGGCCCGAGCCCACGAGGTCGAAGCCCTTGCGCAGTGCGTTCCCCCGGTAGACCTCGCTGTCCAGGATGGCCGCGGCCGGGGTGGTGAGCTTGGACGGGAAGGTCGCGTCGGGCGCGCGGAGGTGGATGACGACCTCACGGGAGGTCGGGGTCTCGACCTTGTCCACGTTCGAGAGCAGGGAGACCGGGCCGTTGCGGTCCTTGATGCGCAGCATGCGGTCGAGGGAGAACTTGACGTCCTCGGAGGTGAGCTCGTGACCGTTGGAGAACGTGAGCCCGCTGCGCAGGGTGCAGCGGTACTGCTCGCTCCGCCGGTCCTGGAAGCCGCACTTCTGCGCGGCGTCGGGTATCGGCTCGGTGCCCGAGCGGGGCAGCCGCATCAGCGTCTGGAAGCTGTTGTGCAGGACGCTCCAGGAGGCGAAGTCATAGGCCTGGGCGGGGTCCAGCGGGGCGGGCGCCGCCTTCGAGGCCTCGATCCGGTCGGTGCTCCCCAGGACGATGGCGCCGTCGTCGGAGCCCGAGCCGCCGGATCCACCGCATGCGGTGAGCACTGACGTCAGTAGGCCCGCCGCGGCCGGCAGCGCGAGCGACTTGCGCTTCATTGTCGGGAGTCTCCCTGCGATCGATCAACCACTCGCGACGAGATTAGTCCGAGGCGCCAGCCATGCTCAGACACAACGAAGTTGAGGCGATATCACGCACCGATAACGGATATGAGCCGACCGATATCCGAACGCGGTCGCGTATCGTACGGCATGTCACCAATCCGGACACAAGGGCTCGCCCAAATCGCACCAGACGGGACGCGCAGCAGATACCCACCCCACCTGTCGACGGCATATGCAGTGACAAACATCACGCCCGAAATGCCGTCGCCGCCGCACAAAAACGGGGAGCGCGTTATTCAGTCTGCAATTTACAGAAATACGCTCAGTGCGCGATCAGTGCAGTGCTGTGACCAGCGAGCGGAGAAATGGAAGATCGACTTCTTCCAGCGACCCGACGACCGTACGGCCCGCCGCGGGCTCGATCGGTACGACGGAGGGCACCGCCACCACCCGGCACCCGGCCGCCTCGGCGGCCCGTACCCCGGTCGCCGTGTCCTCGATGACCACGCACCGCGCCGGGTCGGCGGCCAGCCCCGCGGCGGCGAACAGATACGGGTCGGGGTGCGGCTTGGTGCGGCCGATCTCGTCTCCCGCGACCGTCAGCGCGAAGTTCTCGGGTCCGATGGACCGCAGCAGCCGGTCCATCACCCGCCGGTGCGAGGCGGAGACCAGGGCGGTCGGCACCTCGTGCGCGGCCAGCTCGGTGAGCAGCCGGCGCGCGCCGGGCAGCATGGGCACGGTCCCGTCGAGCAGCTCGGTGAAACGGCTGTTCAGCAGGCCGGACAGCTCCGCGAGCGCGATGTCGGCGCCGGTGGCCTCGATGAGGAACGAGGCGCTGCGGGCCATCGGGCCGCCGACCACCACCTCGCGGTACTCCTCGGCGAGGGCGTGGCCCAGCTCGGCGAAGATGGACACTTCCGCGTCCCACCAGATGTCCTCGGTGTCCACCAGGGTGCCGTCCATGTCGAGCAGGACCGCCTGCAGGGCGGAGCCCTCGGCAAAACGGGTGTCGACGGCGGGGATGCTGCTGGTCATCCAAACACCTCCGGATAAGGGGCACGAAGGCCGGCCCCCTTCCGCTGTGGGAAGACGACCGGCCTCTACCGGATCGACCAGTCTACGACGCGGGGCGTCGCGGCGCCTCCTGTCGGGCGCCCACCGGTTACCGGGCGTTGAAGTACTTGGCCTCCGGGTGATGGATGACGATCGCGTCGGTCGACTGCTCGGGGTGCAGCTGGAACTCCTCGGAGAGCTTCACCCCGATCCGCTCCGGCTCCAGCAGATCGGCGATCTTCGCCCGGTCCTCCAGGTCGGGGCAGGCGCCGTAGCCGAGCGAGAAGCGCGCGCCGCGGTACTTCAGCGCGAACATGTCCTCGATGTCGCCGGGGTCCTCACCGGCGAAGCCCAGCTCGGACCGGACCCGGGCGTGCCAGTACTCCGCCAGCGCCTCGGCGAGCTGCACGGACAGCCCGTGCAGCTCCAGGTAGTCGCGGTAGGAGTCGGCGGCGAACAGCTCGGCGGTCGCCTCGCCGATCTTCGAGCCGACGGTGACCACCTGGAGCCCGACCACATCGGTCTCGCCGGACTCCTCGGGCCGGAAGAAGTCCGCCAGGCACAGGCGGCGGCCCCGGCGCTGGCGCGGGAAGGTGAAGCGGGTCCGCTCGCTGCCGTCGTCGTTGAGCAGGACGAGGTCGTCGCCCTTGGAGACGCAGGGGAAGTAGCCGTAGACCACGGCGGCCTCCAGCAGGTTCTCCGTACGCAGCCTGTCCAGCCAGCCGCGCAGCCGCGGGCGCCCCTCGGACTCCACCAGCTCCGCGTAGCTCGGCCCGTCGCCCGTACGGGCCTCCTTGAGCCCCCACTGGCCCTTGAACAGCGCGCCCTCGTCCAGCCAGGACGCGTAGTCGACCTGCTGGATGCCCTTGACGACGCGGGTGCCCCAGAAGGGCGGGGTGGGCACCGGGTTGTCGGTGGCCACGTCGGAGCGCGCGGGGCCCTCCGGCTCCGGGTCGCTCAGGCCTACGTCCCGCTTGGGCACGCGGCGCTGCTTGAGGGCGGGCAGCTCCGCGCCGGGGACGCCGCGCTTGACGGCGATGAGGGCGTCCATCAGGCGCAGGCCCTCGAAGGCGTCGCGGGCGTAGCGGACCTCGCCCTCGTAGATCTCGTGGAGGTCCTGTTCGACGTAGGCGCGGGTGAGGGCGGCCCCGCCGAGGATGACGGGGTAGTCGGCGGCCAGGCTGCGCTGGTTCAGCTCCTCCAGGTTCTCCTTCATGATCACCGTGGACTTCACCAGCAGCCCCGACATGCCGATGACGTCGGCGCGGTGCTCCTGGGCGGCGTCCAGGATCGCGGAGACCGGCTGCTTGATGCCGAGGTTGACGACGTTGTAGCCGTTGTTGGAGAGGATGATGTCGACGAGGTTCTTGCCGATGTCGTGGACGTCGCCGCGGACGGTGGCGAGCACGATGGTGCCCTTGCCCTCGTCGTCGGACTTCTCCATGTGCGGCTCCAGATGGGCCACCGCGGTCTTCATCACCTCGGCGGACTGGAGCACGAACGGCAGCTGCATCTGGCCGGAGCCGAACAGCTCACCGACGACCTTCATGCCCTCCAGCAGCGTCTCGTTGACGATGTCCAGGGCGGGCCGCTCGGCGAGGGCTTCGTCGAGGTCGGCCTCCAGGCCGTTGCGCTCGCCGTCGATGATGCGCCGCTGGAGGCGCTCGTCCAGCGGCAGGGCGGCCAGTTCCTCGGCCTTGCCCGCCTTCAGGGACTTCGCGGTGGCGCCCTCGAACAGCGCCATCAGCTTCTGCAGCGGGTCGTACCCCTCGGCGCGCCGGTCGTAGATCAGGTCCAGGGCCGTGGTGACCTGCTCCTCGTCGAACCGCGCGATCGGCAGGATCTTGCTCGCGTGCACGATCGCCGAGTCCAGCCCGGCCTTGACGCACTCGTCCAGGAAGACGGAGTTGAGGAGGATGCGGGCGGCCGGGTTGAGGCCGAAGGAGATGTTCGACAGCCCCAGCGTGGTCTGCACATCGGGGTGACGGCGCTTCAGCTCGCGGATCGCCTCGATGGTGTTGACGCCGTCCTTGCGGGACTCCTCCTGACCGGTACAGATGGTGAAGGTCAGGCAGTCGATGAGGATGTCGGACTCGTGGATGCCCCAGTTGCCGGTCAGGTCGGCGATGATCCGCTCGGCGATCTCCACCTTGTGCTCGGCGGTGCGGGCCTGGCCCTCCTCGTCGATGGTCAGCGCGATCAGCGCGGCGCCGTGTTCCCGGGCGAGCCGGGTGACCCTGGCGAAGCGGGACTCGGGGCCGTCGCCGTCCTCGTAGTTGACCGAGTTGATGACCGCGCGGCCGCCCAGCTTCTCCAGTCCGGCCTGGATGACGTCCACCTCGGTGGAGTCCAGCACGATGGGCAGGGTGGAGGCGGTGGCGAAGCGGCCGGCCAGCTCCCGCATGTCGGCGACGCCGTCGCGGCCGACGTAGTCCACGCACAGGTCGAGCAGATGGGCACCCTCGCGGATCTGCTCACGGGCGATCTCCACGCAGTCGTCCCAGCGGCCCTCCAGCATGGCCTCGCGGAACTTCTTCGACCCGTTGGCGTTCGTCCGCTCCCCGATGGCCAGGTACGAGGTGTCCTGGCGGAACGGCACCGTCTGGTACAGCGAGGCGGCGCCCGGCTCGGGGCGCGGGTCGCGCGCGGTCGGGGTCAGGTCGCGGACCCGCTCGACGACCTGGCGCAGATGCTCGGGCGTGGTGCCGCAGCAGCCGCCGACCAGGGACATCCCGTACTCGCGGACGAAGGTCTCCTGGGCGTCGGCCAGCTCGCCCGGGGTGAGCGGGTAGTGGGCGCCGTCCTTGCCGAGGACCGGCAGGCCCGCGTTCGGCATGCACGACAGGGGCACGCGGGCGTGGCGGGCGAGGTAGCGCAGGTGCTCGCTCATCTCGGCCGGGCCGGTGGCGCAGTTCAGGCCGATCATGTCGATGCCCAGCGGCTCCAGCGCGGTCAGCGCCGCGCCGATCTCGGAGCCCAGCAGCATGGTGCCGGTGGTCTCGACGGTGACCGAGCAGATGATGGGCAGGTTGCTGCCGGTGGCGTCCAGGGCACGGCGGGCGCCGAGGACCGCGGCCTTGGTCTGCAGCAGGTCCTGGGTGGTCTCGACCAGGAGGGCGTCCGCACCACCGGCGATCATGCCTTCGGCGTTCTGCTGATAGGCGTCGCGCAGCGTGGTGTACGGGGCGTGGCCGAGGGTGGGGAGCTTGGTGCCGGGGCCCATCGAGCCGAGCACCCAGCGGTGGCGCCCGTCGGCGGCGAACTCGTCGGCCACCTCTCGGGCGATCCGGACGCCCGCCTCGGACAGCTCGTAGACCCGCTCGGGGATGTCGTACTCGCCCAGCGCCGCGTGGTTGGCGCCGAAGGTGTTCGTCTCGACGCAGTCCACGCCCACCTCGAAGTACGCCTCGTGGACCGAGCGGACGATGTCGGGGCGGGTGATGTTCAGGATCTCGTTGCAGCCCTCGAGCTGCTGGAAGTCGTCGAGGCTGGGGTCCTGCGCCTGGAGCATCGTGCCCATCGCGCCGTCGGCGACCACCACGCGGGAGGCAAGTGCCTCGCGGAGGGCGTCGACTCGGACGGCGGATGCGGACGATGACGTGTGCGAGGCCATGGATGTGCTCCCTGGAGTGCGACGGCTGTCGGCTTTGCGCCCTCGCTCGGGGAGGACGCACCAGGCCAGCCTAGCTGCCGGGCGCAAGGGGCAGGTGTCCGTCCCAGCACCCGGACGAACATCCTTCGGTCGGCCGTCGCGGACTGGTGATCATTGACGTTCGGCTCCCTGTACCGCGGAGTCGGCATGGACCGATAGTGTTCAGCATTGTCGAACCGCAGTCAGGAGGGTTGGCGATGGCACGGAACATCCAGTCGCTGGAGCGGGCTGCCGCGATGCTACGCCTGCTCGCCGGGGGCGAGCGCCGGCTGGGACTGTCCGACATCGCCTCCACCCTCGGCCTCGCCAAGGGGACCGCCCACGGCATCCTGCGCACCCTCCAGCAGGAGGGGTTCGTCGAACAGGACGAGAACTCGGGCCGCTATCAGCTGGGCGCCGAGCTGCTGCGGCTGGGCAACAGCTATCTGGACGTCCACGAACTGCGCGCCCGGGCCCTGGTGTGGACGGACGACCTGGCGCGCTCCAGCGGCGAGAGCGTCTACCTCGGCGTGCTGCACCAGCAGGGCGTGCTCATCGTCCACCATGTCTTCCGGCCGGACGACAGCCGTCAGGTGCTGGAGGTCGGCGCCATGCAGCCGCTGCACTCCACCGCCCTGGGCAAGGTGCTCTCGGCGTACGACCCGGTGGCGCACAGCGAGGCGACCGAGGGCGACCGGAAGCCGTTCACCCCGCGCACGGTGACCGAGACGGACGCGTTCGAGGGTGTTCTGGCGCTCACCCGGGCGCGCGGCTGGGGCTCGGACGTGGAGGAGACCTGGGAGGGCGTCGCCTCGGTCGCGGCCCCGGTGCACGACCGGCGGCGGCTGCCGGTGGGGGCGGTGGGGATCGCGGGCGCGGTGGAGCGGGTGTGCGCGGACGGGGAGCTGCGCTCCGACCTGATCGCCGCCGTACGGGACTGCGCGCGGGCGGTCTCCCGCGACCTGGGCGCCGGCCGCTTCTGACCCCGGCGCCGACCCCGGCCCCTCCCCTGGCCCGGCGTAGACCCGCCCCCACCTGGACCGGGAGCCTGACCAGGACCTTTGGCCAGGTCGATGGTCATTCATCACGGTTTCACATCCTCCGCAGTTTTCCTCCACAGGACTCTTGACGGGGTCTTCGCCGTGAAGAAAACTGCCGTTCATCGGTCGGCATTGTCGAACACCTGACGACAATATTCGCTATGGTGGACTCGCCGCGGGCCGACCAACGCCCTCCCACGAGGGCGCGGATCCTCGGCGGGACCGGGGGTTCGCCTTCCCCTGGACGAAGGACAAAGGAGTCGCGGGTGTCCAGCTCCGACATCTTCATCGGCGAGACCATCGGTACCGCCGTACTCACCCTGCTCGGCTGTGGTGTCGTCGCAGGCGTTCTCTTGAAGCGGTCCAAGGCGTTCGACGCGGGATGGCTGGCGATCACCTTCGGGTGGGGCTTCGCCGTCCTCACGGGCGCGTACATCTCGGCGCCGCTCTCCGGTGCGCACCTCAACCCGGCGGTGACGCTCGGCCTCGCGATCGAGGGCGGCACCGAGTGGAGCGACGTACCGGTCTACTTCCTCGGGCAGATCACCGGCGCCATGATCGGCGCGGTGCTGATGTGGATCGCGTACGTGGGCCACTTCCGGGCGCATCTCACCGACCGCGAGATCGTCGGCGGTCCGGGCGCCCAGGACACGAAGACGGCCGACGCCGCTCAGGCCAGCGACGCGGGCCCGGTGCTGGGGATCTTCTCCACCGGCCCGGAGATCCGCAACACCGCCCAGAACCTGGCCACCGAGATCATCGCCACCACGGTGCTGGTCCTCGCCATCCTCACCCAGGGTCTGAACGGCGAGGGCAAGGGCCTGGGCGTGATCGGCGTCCTGATCACCGCCCTGGTCGTGGTCGGCATCGGCCTCTCGCTCGGCGGCCCGACCGGCTACGCCATCAACCCGGTCCGTGACCTGGGCCCGCGCATCGTGCACGCCCTCCTGCCGCTGCCCAACAAGGGTGGCTCGGACTGGGGCTACGCCTGGATCCCCGTCGTCGGCCCGCTCCTCGGTGGAGCCCTCGCCGGCGGCATCTACCAGATCGCCTTCGCCTAGCCCCCACCCCATCGGACTCGCAGGAGAGCAACCCACCATGACCGACACCCACACCACGAGCGCCTCCTCCCACGGACACGGTCCGTTCATCGCCGCCATCGACCAGGGCACCACGTCCAGCCGCTGCATCGTCTTCGACCGGGACGGGCGCATCGTCTCGGTCGACCAGAAGGAGCACGAGCAGATTTTCCCCAAGCCGGGCTGGGTCGAACACAACGCGGCCGAGATCTGGCAGAACGTGCAGGAGGTCGTGACCGGCGCGATCACCAAGGCCGAGATCACCTCCGCCGACGTCAAGGCGATCGGCATCACCAACCAGCGCGAGACCACCCTGCTGTGGGACAAGAACACCGGTGAGCCGGTGCACAACGCGCTGGTGTGGCAGGACACCCGCACCGACGCCCTGTGCCGGGAGCTGGGCCGCAACGTCGGCCAGGACCGCTTCCGCCGCGAGACGGGCCTGCCCCTGGCGTCCTACTTCGCCGGGCCCAAGATCCGCTGGCTGCTGGACAACGTCGAGGGCCTGCGCGAGCGGGCCGAGGCGGGCGAGATCCTCTTCGGCACCATGGACTCCTGGGTCATCTGGAACCTGACCGGCGGGGTCGACGGCGGGGTGCACGTCACCGACGTCACCAACGCCTCCCGCACCATGCTGATGAACCTCCACACCCTCGACTGGGACCAGAAGATCCTGCACTCGATGGACATCCCGGCCGCCGTGCTGCCGGAGATCCGCTCCTCCGCGGAGGTCTACGGGCACACCGCCGACGGCATCCTCGCGGGCGTGCCCGTCGCCTCCGCGCTCGGCGACCAGCAGGCGGCCCTGTTCGGCCAGACCTGCTTCGCCGAGGGCGAGGCCAAGTCCACCTACGGCACCGGCACCTTCCTGCTGATGAACACCGCCGACAAGCCGGTCAACTCCTACAACGGCCTGCTGACCACCGTCGGCTACCGGATCGGCGACCAGAAGCCGGTGTACGCCCTGGAGGGCTCCATCGCGGTCACCGGTTCGCTGGTGCAGTGGATGCGCGACCAGATGGGGCTGATCAACAGCGCCGCCGAGATCGAGACCCTGGCCAGCTCGGTGGAGGACAACGGCGGCGCGTACTTCGTGCCCGCGTTCTCCGGCCTGTTCGCCCCGTACTGGCGCGACGACGCGCGCGGCGTGATCGCGGGCCTGACCCGCTACGTCACCAAGGCGCACATCGCGCGGGCCGTGCTGGAGGCCACCGCCTGGCAGACCCGCGAGATCGTCGACGCGATGACCAAGGACTCCGGCGTCGAGCTGACCGCGCTCAAGGTCGACGGCGGCATGACCTCCAACAACCTGCTGATGCAGACCCTCTCGGACGCCCTCGACGCACCCGTGGTGCGCCCGATGGTCGCCGAGACCACCTGCCTCGGCGCCGCCTACGCCGCCGGCCTGGCCGTCGGCTTCTGGCCGGACACCGACGCGCTGCGCGCCAACTGGCGCCGGGCCGCCGAGTGGACCCCCCGTATGGACGCGGACATACGGGACCGCGAGTACAAGAACTGGCTCAAGGCCGTGCAGCGGACCATGGGCTGGATCGAGGACGAGGAGTAATCCCAATGACCCCCCTGCAGAGCGTTCCTTCCCTCGGGACGCACCCGGCTGCCGGTTCGCACCCGACCCGCGCCGAAACCCGGGAACAGCTGTCCAAGGCTTCGTACGACCTCCTGGTGATCGGCGGCGGCATCCTGGGCATCACCACTGCCTGGCACGCCGCGCAGTCCGGACTGCGGGTGGCCATGGTGGACGCCGGCGACTTCGCCGGCGCCACCTCCTCCGCCTCCTCCAAGCTGCTCCACGGCGGCCTGCGCTATCTCCAGACCGGCGCGGTCAAGCTCGTCGCCGAGAACCACTTCGAGCGGCGCGCCGTCTCGCGCAGCGTCGCGCCCCACCTGTCCAACCCGCTCACCTTCTACCTGCCGGTCTACAAGGGCGGCCCGCACGGCGCGGCCAAGCTGGGCGCGGGTGTCTTCGCGTACTCGGCGCTCTCCGCGTTCCGTGACGGCGTCGGCCATGTGATCAACGCCGAGAAGGCCGCGCGGGACGTCCCGGAGCTGCGCACCGAGGGGCTGCGGGCGGTCGCCGTGTACGGCGACGGGCAGATGAACGACAGCCGCATGGCCCTGATGACGGTCCGGGCCGCGGTCGACGCGGGCGCCACCGTCCTCAACCACGCCGAGGTCACCGGGCTGCGCAAGACCGGCGGCCGGGTCACCGGGGCGGAGCTGAAGGACCGCACCGACGGCACCGAGTTCGGCGTCGACGCCCGGCTGGTGCTCAACGCCACCGGCCCGTGGGTGGACCACCTGCGCCGGATGGAGGACCCGCACGCGGCGCCGTCCATCCGCCTCTCCAAGGGCGCTCACCTGGTCCTCAAGCGCACCTCCCCCTGGCGGGCGGCGCTGGCGACGCCCATCGACAAGTACCGCATCACCTTCGCCCTCCCCTGGGAGGACATGCTGCTGCTGGGCACCACCGACGAGCCGTACGAGGGCGACCCGGCCGACGTCGCGGTCAACGAGGCGGACATCACCCAGATCCTGGACGAGGCCGCCTTCTCCATCCGCGACCAGCAGCTCTCCCGCGATCTGATCACCTACTCGTTCGCGGGGCTTCGGGTGCTGCCCGGCGGCCCCGGCGACACCGCCAAGGCCAAGCGGGAGACGGTGGTCACCGAGGGCAAGGGCGGCATGCTCTCCATAGCCGGCGGCAAGTGGACCACCTTCCGCCACATCGGCCGCACCGTGATGAGCAAGCTCGCCCAGCTGCCGGGCCGCCCGCTCGCGGACGACATGGAGCCGGTCGGGCAGCTGCCCAAGCACATGCCGCTGCCGGGCCTGGCCAATCCGCACGCGGTCGCCCACCGGCTGCTGGTGGACGGCGGTACGCCCGGCCCGCGCATGGCCGCGGACACCGCGCGCCATCTGGCGACCCACTACGGTTCGCTCTCCTTCGACATCGCGCGGCTGGCGAGCGGCGACGCGGCGCTCGCCGAGCGGATCCACCCGGACGCCCCGGAGATCTGGGCCCAGGTGGTCTACGCCCGTGATCACGAGTGGGCGCAGACGGCGGACGACGTGCTGCGGCGCCGCACCACGCTGACGATCCGCGGTCTGGACGACGACGGCATCCGCGGGCGGGTCGAGGAGCTGCTGGCCAAGCGCGGCTGACGGCAGGCGGCAGGCGGGCGGCCGGGTGAGGAGATCTTTCTCCTCACCCGGCCGCCCGTTTGTCGCTGCCCGTTGCTGCCTGTCGCTGCTTGTCACTGTGCGGGGTGCGACCTTACTCGCGCGTTAAATAGTTGCGGAATCACTCTTGCCTTCTTCGGCTGCGCGCGCGTCAATAGCTTCCGCCCGCACGGCACATGACGGACCGTCAGCGCGTGCGGTCGCACCGCACCCCCCACAAGCCCACCGCTCACTTCCCCCACTTCCGGAAGGCAGTCCCCCATGAGACGCATCAAGCTCGGGATCGGCACGGCAATGGGAGCAGCAGCACTGGCCGCCGGCGCGCTCGCGCTGGCGCCGAGCGCGGTCGCGGTCACCCCGACCACCGCGACCATCACGGCCGAGTGCGGAACATTCGGTTCGGGCCTCGCGACGCTGACGGCCACGCAGAACGGCACCGCCGCGACCATCACCCTCTCCTCGGGTGCGATCAAGGCGCCGATCGACGTCCCGGCGGGCGCGGTCGCCTCCACCCTGACGCTGTCGAAGAACGGCTCCGGCACCACGACGTTCACCGGCAACGCCAACCCGGCGATCAAGACCGGCTCCGATGTGACCACCGGCCCGCTCAAGGGCACCGTGGCCGCGGGCGACAAGCTGGAGGCCAAGTCGCTGAAGCTGGTGATCTTCGGCCTGATCACGGTCAACTGCACCGCCACCTCGGCCCAGTCCCCGGGCCCCTTCACCTTCTGAGCCACCTCGGCGGAAGCCGGCAGCGGACCGGCGGCGTCCCTGAAGACGCCGCCGGTCCGCGCGCGTCATAATGGACCCATACATCGGATGTTTCACCCGGAGGTCCATCATGGCGGTCACCGACGAGGCGATCGAAAAAATCAAGGGCATGATCGTCTCGGGTGCGCTGCGCCCGGGTGACCGGCTTCCCAAGGAGAGCGAGCTGGCCGCGGACCTGGGCCTGTCCCGCAACTCGCTGCGCGAGGCCGTCCGCGCGCTGTCCCTGATCCGCATCCTCGACGTACGGCAGGGCGACGGTACGTACGTCACCAGCCTCGACCCCCAGTTGCTGCTGGAGGCGCTGAGCTTCGTGGTCGACTTCCACCGGGACGACACCGTCCTGGAGTTCCTGGCCGTGCGCCGCATCCTGGAGCCCGCGGCGACGGCGCAGGCGTGCGGCCGGATCAGCGACGCCGCGCTGGACGCGCTCGGCGCCCAGCTGGACGCGCTGGGGCAGACGCCGTCGGTGGAGGAGCTGGTCGCCTGCGATCTCGAATTCCACCGGGGGATCGTCCACGCGTCGGGCAATTCGGTGCTGTGCTCCCTCCTGGACGGGCTCTCCGGCCCCACGACCCGCGCCCGCGTCTGGCGCGGCCTCACGCAGGAGGACGCCGTCAGCCGCACCCTGCACGAGCACCGGGCGATCCTGGGCGCGCTCCGGGACCGGGACGCGGAGGCGGCGCGGTCGTGGGCGACGGTGCATGTGGCGAGCGTGGAGCAGTGGCTGCGCTCGACGCTGTGACGGCGGGCCTTTCCCCACCCCGCCCCTTCCCGAACCGGGGCTCCGCCCCGGACCCCGCTGGGGCTCCGCCCCGGACCCCGGCCCGGGGCCGAGGACCGGCCGCCCGCGTTGGGGTGCGGGGGCCGGACCGACCCACCGGGGCACCGCCCCGGCCCCTGGCTCAGGGCGCCACCCCGGACCCCTCGGACGCTCCGCCCCGGAGCCCACAGGGGGCTCCGCCCCCACGCCCCCGGCCCAGGCCGGCGAACGGCCGCGGCGGGGTGGGCTGAGCGCTAGGGTTTCAGGCCGTACGCGCGGGTGGCGCTCGCGCCGAAGACCGAGGCGCGCTCGGCGGCGGTGAGGCCGGCCGTCGCCCGGTCGGCGAGGGACACGACGTCCGCGTACGTCGCGGCCAGTTCGCACACCGGCCAGTCCGACCCGAACAGCACCCGCTCCGGGCCGAACACCTCCAGCACATGGCGGGCGTAGGGCAGCACCTGCTCCGGCTTCCAGGCCGTCCAGTCGGCCTCGGTGACCAGTCCCGACAGCTTGCAGTCGACGTTGGGCAGGGCGGCCAGTTCCGTCAGGAGGCCGGTCCACGGCTCGCGCTCGCCGCCGGCGACCGGCGGTTTCGCCGCGTGGTCGAGGACGAAGCGCACGCCGGGCAGTTCCCGTACCGCCGTGATCGCGGCGGGCAGTTCGCGCGGGGTGACCAGCAGATCGTAGACGAGCCCCGCGTCGGCCGCCGTGGCGAGGCCGCGCCGTACGTCGGGGCGTGCCAGCCAGTCGGGGTCGGCCTCGTCCTGCACCTGGTGCCGCAGTCCGACCAGCCGGTCGCCGCCCGGTCCCGCGGCCAGGGCGGCGAGCACCGCGGGCAGCTCGGGGTCGGTGAGGTCGGCCCAGCCGACGACGCCCGCGATCCGGTCCGAGGCGCCCGCCAGGGCGAGGAGTTCGCGGGTCTCGTCGTACGAGGAGCTGGACTGGACGAGGACCGTGGCGTCGATCCCGTGGGCGTCCAGATGCGGCAGCAGGTCCGCGGGGGTGACGGTGCGGGCGATGGGGTCGGCCCAGGGGCCGTCCATCCACGGCTGCGGCCGGCGGGAGAGGTCCCACAGGTGGTGGTGGGCGTCGATTCGGCTCAGCGGCACGGCATTTCCTCGGGATCGGGAAGTCAGAGCGGCAGCGGGATGTCGTCGTCGAGCAGGCCGCGCTCGACCAGCGCGTGCCACAGCTCGTCGGGGATGTCGTGGCCGAACATCTCGGCGTTGTCCCGCACCTCGGCCGGGGAGGCGCAGCCGACGACGGCGGTGGCCACGGCCGGATGGGCGAAGGGGAAGCGCAGGGCGGCGGCCCGCAGCGGCACCCCGAACTCGGCGCAGACGGTGGCGAGCCGCCGGGCCCGCTCGGCGATCTCCGGCGGGGCCTCCTCGTAGTTGTAGCGCGCGCCGGGGCGGGGGTCGGCGAGCAGGCCGGAGTTGTAGACGCCGCCGACCACCACCGAGGTGCCGCGCCGCTCGCACACCGGCAGCAGGTCGTCGTAGGCGGTGCGCTCCAGCAGGGTCCAGCGCCCGGCACACAGGACGACGTCCACGTCGAGGTCGGCGACGAAGCGGGCGAGGATGTCGCTGAAGTTCATGCCGAAGCCGATGGCCCGGACGAGCTTCTGGTCGCGCAGTTCGGCGAGCGCCGGGAAGGCCGTCTCGTACACCTCGCGGATGTGGTTCTCCGGGTCGTGGACGTAGACGATGTCGAGGGCGTCGACCCCGAGGCGTTCCAGGGAGGACTCCAGGGAGGCGCGGATGCCGTCCCGGGAGAAGTCCCACTCGCGGACGCGGTCGGGGGTGTCCGCGAACCCGTCCGGCTGGACGGGCTCGCCGGGCGCCCGGTCCCGCAGCCGCCGCCCCACCTTGGTGGAGAGCGTGTACGAGCCCCGCCCGCGCCCGGCGAGCGCGCGCCCCAGCCGCTCCTCGGAGAGCCCGACGCCGTAGTGCGGCGCGGTGTCCAGATAGGTGCAGCCGAGTTCCAGGGCGGTGTGGACGGTCGCCAGCGCGCGTTCCTCGGGCACGGCGGCGTACAGATTGGCGAGCGGGGCGCAGCCGAGCCCGAGAGGTGGTACGTAGACGCCCGAGCGCCCCAGTTCGCGCGTCCCTTGGGGTACCTGCGCCATGAGTCCTCGCCTCTGTTCCCTGTTCCCCGGTGCTGTGTGTCAGTCCTGCTTCTCGCCGCTCGCGTAGCGGGAGATGATCAGCGCGACGATGATGATGGAGCCGTTGATGAACTGGTTCCACAGTGGCGGAACGCCGCCGAGGGTCATCACATTGACGACCAATTGCAGCGTAAGCACACCCGTGAGGGCTCCGAAGAGCGTGCCGCGGCCGCCCTTGAGGCTGATGCCGCCGATGACCGCGGCGGCGAACACCTGGAAGATCCAGCCGTTGCCCTGGGTCGCGGCGACCGAGCCGTAGTGGCCGGTGTAGAGGATTCCGGCGAAGGCGGCCAGCACTCCGCCGGCGCTGAGCACGATCCAGGTGATGCGGTCGACGCGGATACCGGCGGCGCGCGCCGCCTCGGGGTTGCCGCCGATCGCGTACAGGGCGCGGCCGTGCCGCAGATACCCCAGCGCGAGGCCGCCGAGCGCGTACAGGCCCAGGCACAGCCAGACGGCGGCGGGCGCGCCCAGCCAGTCGGCCTTGCCGAGGTAGCGGAACGACTCGGGGACGTTGACGATGGACTGCCCCTCGGCGATGCCGACCTGGAGTCCGCGCAGCATGGTGAGCATGCCCAGGGTCGCGATGAAGCCGTTGACGCGCAGCTTGAGCATCAGGAAGCCGTTGGCCGCGCCGATCAGGCCGCCGACCGCCAGGCACAGCGGAATGGCGGTCCATACGGGCAGCAGCCCGAGCCCTGCGAAGCGTGCGCCGTGCGAGGGCAGCACCAGCCAGAGGGCGATCACGGGCGCCACGGCGATGGTGGACTCCAGGGAGAGGTCCATCCGGCCGCTGATCAGGATCAGCGCCTCGCCCAGCACCAGCAGCCCCAGCTCGGTGGACTGCTGGACGACGCCGATCAGGTTGTCCTCGGTGAGGAAGGCGGGCGAGACGATGAAGCCGATCACGCCCAGGACGAAGATCACCGGGACCAGGGACAGATCGCGCCAGCGCGCGATGTCGATCCGCGGACGGCTGCGGGCCCCCGTCGCCCCGTCCGCCACCGCCTCGGCGGGCTGCTGCCGTGCGGTACCGATCATGTCTGTGGTCCTCCCGTGCGGTCTTCGGTTCCCCCGGCCGTGCCGTGCGCCGTGCCGTTCATGCCGTGCGTGTCCGCGGTGCCCGGTTCCGTCATGCCTTCCATCGCGGCGACCAACTGGCGGTCGGTCCAGCCGCTGCCGAACTCGGCCACGACCCGCCCGTGGAAGAAGGCCAGGACCCGGTCGCAGACCCGCAGGTCGTCCAGCTCGTCGGAGACGATCAGCGCGCCGCTCCCGGCCGCCGCCACATCCCGTACGACGCCGAGCAGGGCGTCCTTGGACTTCACGTCCACCCCGGCGGTCGGCCGGATCGCGACCAGCACGCTCGGCTCGCGGGCCAGCGCCCGGGCGATGACGACCTTCTGCTGATTGCCGCCGGACAGGCCCGAGACGGGCTGCGAGGGCCCCGAGGTCTTGATGTCCAGCGAGGTGATCATGCGCTGGGCGAAGGCGCGGGTGCGGGACGGCAGCACCGTGCCGTACGGCCCGAGCTGGTCGGTGACGGTCAGCGTGGCGTTCTCGGCGACGCTGCGGCCCAGGACCAGGCCCTGGTCGTGGCGGTCCTCCGGGACGTAGCCGATGCCCGCGTCGATGGCGTGCGGCACGCTGCCGGGGCGCACCGGCCTGCCCCGTACCAGGACCCGGCCGTCGCCCGGTTTGCGCAGGCCCACCAGGGTCTCGCCGATCGCCGTGTTGCCGCTGGCGGTCGCCCCGGCCAGGCCCAGCACCTCGCCCGGCCGCACCACCAGGTCCAGCGGCGCGAACTCGTCCTCCAGGGTGAGCCCTTCGGTGCGCAGCACCGGTTCGCCGCCCTGGTCGGTCTTCCGCACGGTGACGGGAGCGTGGACGGCGGCCCGGGAGTCGCCCTCCCGGGCGGCTTCGCCGTCGCCGGTCATCGCCGCGACCAGGTTCTCCTTGGGGAGGTCGGCGACGGGGGCGGTCAGCACGTGGCGGGCGTCGCGGAAGACGGTGACGGTGTCGCAGAGGTCGTAGACCTCCTGGAGGTGGTGCGAGATGAACAGGAAGGCGACACCCTGGCGGCGCAGTTCGAGCAGCTTGGTGAAGAGCCGGTCGATGCCGCCCGCGTCGAGCTGTGCGGTGGGCTCGTCGAGGATGATCAGCCGGGCGCCGAAGGACAGGGCGCGGGCGATCTCCACGAACTGCCGCTGTTCGACGCCGAGGTCCTTCGCCCGGGTCCGGGGGTCCACGTCGACGCCGTACTCCCCCAGCAGCGCCCGGGCCTCCTCGCGCAGGGCGCGCCACCGGATGCGCCCGGTGCCCTGGAAGCGGCCCAGGTAGAGGTTCTCGGCGACCGTCAGATGCGGGACCACCATCGACTTCTGGTAGACGCAGGCGACCCGGCGCTGCCAGGCCCGGGTGTCGCCGTAGCCGGGGGCGGGTTCGCCGGAGAAGGTCACCTCGCCCTCGTCCGGGCGCTCCATGCCGGTGAGGACGGACACCAGCGTGGACTTGCCCGCCCCGTTGCGTCCGACGAGGGCGTGCGCCTCCCCGGGGCGCACGGCCAGGTGGGCGTGGTCCAGGGCGACGGTGGGTCCGAAGCGTTTGACGATGCCGTGCGCCCGGACCACGGTGGGCTGTGCTGCCGCTGCCGCTGTCATCGCTACTTCTTTTCGAGCTGGTTGGCCCACAGCTTCGGGTCGTCGACGTTCTTCTTGGTGACCAGCGGCGCCGGAAGCTGGTCCTCCAGACCGTTCTCGATCTTGACGATCTTCGAGCCGTGGTTGGTCGGTCCGGGCTTGAACTTCTCGCCGCCCAGCGCCGCCTTCGCGTAGTTCAGGGCCCACTGGGCGTAGAGGTCGGCGGGCTGGGAGAGGGTGGCGTCGATCTTCCCGGCGCGGATCGCGTCCAGCTCCTCCGGTATGCCGTCGTTGGAGATGATCGTGATGTGGCCCGTCTGTCCCGCGGGCTTGAGCAGCTTCTTCTGCTCCAGCAGCGCCAGGGTGGACTGCAGGAAGGCGCCGCCCGCCTGCATGTAGATGCCGTCGAGCTTGTGGTGCTGGGCCAGCAGGCTCTGCAGCTTCGCGGAGGCGACGTCGCCCTTCCAGTCGGTGGGCAGCTCGTGCACCGTGATGCCGGGGTACTTCTTCTTCATGCAGGAGGCGAACGCCTGCGACCGGTCGCGGCCGTTGATGGAGCTGAGGTCGCCCTGGAGTTCGGCGACCCGGCCCTTGCCGCCCAGCTGCCGGCCGAGGTATTCGCACGCCTTGGTGCCGTACGCCCGGTTGTCGGCCCGCACCACCATGTAGATCTTGCCGGAGTCGGGACGGGTGTCCACGCTGACGACGGGGATCTTCTTCTCCTCCAGCTGCTCCAGGGTGGAGGAGATGGCCCCGGTGTCCTGGGGCGCCATGACGATCGCCTTGGCGCCCTGGTCGGTGAACGCCTGGACGTTGGAGACGAGCTTGGAGATGTCGTTCTGCGAGTTGGACAGCGGGAGCGCGGAGACCGTGCCCTTGTCGATGCCCTTCTCCAGGTACTGCTGGTAGGAGTTCCAGAAGTCCGTGTCGGTGCGCGGCATGTCGATACCGACCTTGCCGCCTCCGGCGCCGTTGCTCTCACGGTTGCAGCCGGCCAGCCCGGCGACGGCGAGCAGCACGGCGCAGGCCGCGGCTCCGGTCGTGCGGAGTCTCGTCATCGAGTCCCGTCCTTGGTCGAGTGGTGCGACGTGCGTGGTGCGGGGTGCGATGGTGCGCGGTGCGATGGTGCGGCGGCGCGGGGTGGTGCGGTGTGCGGTGGCGCGGTGCGGTGCCGCGCGGCGCGTCGTACGGCGCGGGCGCGGCGGCGCGGGGTGGGGCTCAGGTGGCGGGGCGCAGGCGCAGCCCCTGCATCCCTCCGTCGACGGCCAGCGCGGTGCCGGTGACGGCCGCGGCGGCGGGACTCGCCAGGTACGCGACGGCCGCGGCGACCTCCTCGGCCGACACCAGCCGCCCGGTCGGCTGACGGGCCTCCAGGGCGGCGCGCTCGGCCGCCGGATCGGCGGCCTGGCCGAGCAGCCGCCCCACCCACGGGGTGTCGACGGTGCCGGGGTTGACGCAGTTGACGCGGACGCCCTCGCGTACGTGGTCGGCGGCCATGGCGAGGGTCAGCGACAGCACCGCGCCCTTGCTCGCGCTGTACGCGGCGCGCTGCGGCAGTCCGGCGGTGGCGGCGATCGAGCAGGTGTGGGTGATCGAGACGGCGCCGGGCCGGTCGGCCGCCGCAGCGCGCAGATGCGGCAGCGCGGCCCGCGCGGTGCGCACCAGGCCCAGCACGTTGACGTCCAGCAGCCGCTGCCACTCCTCGTCGGAGTTGTCCTCGACGGTGCCGATCGCGCCGATGCCCGCGTTGCCGACGACGGTGTGCAGGGCGCCGAATTCGGCCACCACCGCCTCCACCGCGGTCCGTACTCCCTCGTCGGAGGTGACGTCCGTCTTGACCGGCAGGGTGCCGGCCGGGGCGCCCGACGGGTCCCGGTCGAGCACGGCGACCCGCGCACCGCGGTCGCGCAGCGTGGCGGCGATGGCGGCGCCGATGCCCGAGGCGCCGCCGGTGACGAGCGCGGCCAGCCCTTCGAAGTCGCCGGTGGGGCTCAAGGGGTCTCCTCCTGTCGTACGGACTGCGGTGCCGGCTGCTGTGCGGCGTTCCGGGCCTGCCATTCGGGCCCGTCGGGATAGCGGTAGGCGGCGATCGACTCGGGCAGCATCCGGGCGGAGAACCCAGGGGCGGCCGGTGCGCGGTACCGGCCCGCCTCGACGACCACCGGATCGGCGAAGTGCTCGTGGAGGTGGTCGACGTACTCGATGACCCGATCCTCCCAGCTGCCCGAGACGGCCACGAAGTCGAACATGGCCAGATGCTGGACGAGTTCGCACAGCCCGACGCCGCCCGCGTGCGGGCACACCGGCACCCCGTGCTTGGCGGCGAGCAGCAGGATCGCCAGGTTCTCGTTGACCCCGGCCACCCGCGCCGCGTCGATCTGCACGAAGTCGACGGCTTCGGCCTGGAGCAGCTGTTTGAAGACGACGCGGTTGGCGACATGCTCACCGGTGGCGACCTTGACCGGCTGTCCGGCGCGGATGGCGGCGTGGCCGAGGACGTCGTCCGGGCTGGTCGGCTCCTCGATCCAGTGCGGGTCGTACGGCGCCAGCGCGCTCATCCAGCGCAGCGCGTCCGCGACGTCCCAGCGCTGGTTGGCGTCGACGGCTATCCGGATGTCCGGGCCGACCGCCTCGCGGGCCAGCCGCATCCGTCTGAGGTCCTCGTCGAGGTCGCCGCCCACCTTGAGCTTGATCTGATCGAAGCCGTCGGAGACCGCCTCCTGCGCCAGCTTGATCATTTTCTCGTCGGAGTAGCCGAGCCAGCCCGGCGAGGTGGTGTAGGCGGGGTAGCCGCGCTCGCGCAAGCGCGCGGCGCGCTCGGCGCGGCCGGGCTCGGCGGCGCGCAGGATCTCAAGCGCCTCGTCGCGGGTGAGGGCGTCGCTGAGGTAGCGGTAGTCGACGAGGTCGGCCAGCTCCTCGGGCGACATGTCGGCCAGGAACTGCCACAGCGGCTTTCCGGCCTGCCGGGCGGCGAGGTCCCAGGCGGCGTTCACCACCGCGCCCGCCGCCATGTGCATGACGCCCTTCTCCGGGCCGAGCCAGCGCAGCTGCGAGTCATGGGTGAGATCACGGTAGAGGTCGGCCAGCTCGGCCGCGGTGAGCGGGGCGGGACGGCCGACGACCTGGGGGCGCAGGGAGTGGATGGCGGCGGCGGTCACGTCGTTGCCGCGGCCGATGGTGAAGACGAAACCGTGGCCTTCCGCCCCGGCGGCGCCCTCGGTGGTGTCATCGGCGTCCGTGCGGAGCACCACATAGGCAGCGGAGTAGTCGGGGTCCGGATTCATGGCGTCCGAGCCGTCGAGCTGCTCCGAGGTGGGAAACCGGATGTCATGGACCTCGAACTCAGTGACGGTCGGGCGCAAACTCAATGGGGGGCTCCCTGAACGACGCGCAATAGAACATCGGACCTTTATCGGTGATCCGATGTATAGCGCTGACTTGGGGGTCTCGTCCAGAGGTGTGCCGGAACTTTCGGGAAACAGGTCGGATGAATCACTGTGGGTTGCTGTACGGGGGCTGCGGCGGGAGCCCCTTGAAGCCGTAGGCTTGGGGCGCACGCAAACGAACTGCAACCGGGGGCGGCACCAACCCGTCCGCCCCGGTCGGAAGGAGGCGCTGGGTGATCGAGCTTGAGGGGGTTCCCGAGCTGATCGACCCGGTCATGATCTGTGCCTTCGAGGGCTGGAACGACGCCGGAGACGCCGCCTCCACCGCGGTCGGGCACCTGGATCGGGAGTGGAAGGGCGAGGTCCTCGCCTCCCTCGACGCCGAGGACTACTACGACTTCCAGGTGAACCGGCCCACCGTCGCGCTGGACAACGGGGTCCGCAAGATCACCTGGCCGACCACCCGGCTCTCCGTGGTCCGCGCGGAGGGCGGCGAGAAGACCCGCGACCTGGTGCTGGTGCGCGGTATCGAGCCGAGCATGCGGTGGCGGTCGTTCTGCAACGAGATCCTCGGCTACGCCCATGAGTTGGGCGTCGAGATGGTCGTCGTCCTCGGGGCACTGCTCGGCGACACCCCGCACACCCGGCCGGTGCCGGTCAGCGGTGTCACCTCCGACCCGGACCTGGCCCGCAGCCTCGACCTCGAGGAGACCCGCTACGAGGGCCCGACCGGCATCGTCGGCATCCTCCAGGAGGCCTGCACCCACGCCGGTGTCCCCGCGGTGAGCCTGTGGGCGGCCGTCCCGCACTACGTCTCCCAGCCGCCGAACCCGAAGGCGACCCTGGCCCTGCTGAACCGCCTCGAGGACCTGATCGGCGTCCGCATCCCGCTCGGCGAGCTGACCGAGGACGCGCGCGCCTGGCAGCTCGGCGTGGACCAACTGGCCTCGGAGGACAGCGAGGTCGCCGAGTACGTCCAGTCGCTGGAGGAGGCCCGGGACACCGCGGAGCTGCCGGAGGCGTCGGGCGAGGCGATCGCGCGCGAATTCGAGCGCTACCTGCGCCGCCGGGACGGCTCACCGGGCACGCCGGGCGGCCATGCGACGGAGACGGGCACCGGCGGCATGGCCGACGGCCGCGAGGGCGCCCCGTACCTGCGCGACCCCGGCAGCGGCCACCCCCGCCCCCGGAAGCCGTCCGCGAAGGACGACGATTCCGGCGACGACGCCTCCGGCAGCGACGAGGACGCGGGCAGCACCGGCCCGGACGACCGCCCGGACGACCAGGGCTGACCCCGGCGAGCGCCGGGGCCGCCCCTCGGGGGGCCGGGGCGAAGCCAAGGCTGAAGCCCCCAGGACCCGGGGTCCTGAGGGCTTCACTCCGGTGCCGGGGGCCGGGCTGAGGCCTACAGGGAGGGCTACAGGGCTACGCCCAGCAGGGCGTCCACCGCTCGGGAGACCAGGCCCGGGGCTCCCTCGTCCGGGCCGCCGGAGGACGACTGGGCGGCGGCCCAGCGGTCCACGGCAGCCAGGGCCGCCGGGGAGTCGAGGTCGTTCGCCAGGGCCTCCCGCACCTCCTCCACCAGCGCGTCCGCCGACGGGCCGTCCGGCCGTGAGACGGCGGCGCGCCAGCGGGCGAGGCGGGCCTCGGCGTCCCGCAGGACGCCGTCGGTCCACTCCCAGTCGGAGCGGTAGTGGTGGGCCAGCAGCGCGAGCCGGATGGCGGCCGGGTCGACGCCGTCGCGGCGCAGCGCGGAGACGAAGACCAGATTGCCCTTGGACTTGGACATCTTCTCGCCGTCCAGCCCGACCATCCCGGCGTGCACGTACGACTGCGCGAACGGCCGCTCGCCGGTGAGGACCTGGGCGTGCGAGGCGCCCATCTCGTGATGCGGGAAGGCGAGATCCGAGCCGCCGCCCTGGACGTCGAAACCCATGCCGAGGTGGTCGAGGGCGATGGCCACGCACTCGATGTGCCAGCCGGGGCGGCCGCGGCCGAGCGAGCCGCCGTCCCAACTCGGCTCGCCCTCACGGGCGGCCACCCACAGCATCGGGTCCAGCGGGTTCTTCTTGCCCGGGCGCTCCGGGTCGCCGCCGCGCTCGGCGGACAGCAGCCGCATGGCCTCGGCGTCGAGGCGGCTGACCGAGCCGAAGGCGGGGTCGGACTCCACGGAGAAGTAGATGTCGCCCTCGACCTCGTAGGCCGCGCCCGCGTCCCGCAGCCGCTCCACGAGCGGCACGATCCCCGGTATGGACTCGACGGCGCCGATGAAGTGGCGCGGGGGCAGCATCCGCAGGGCCGTCATGTCCTCGCGGAAGAGGGCGGTCTCACGCTCGGCGAGGGCCGTCCAGTCGTCGCCGTTCGCCACGGCCCGCTCCAGCAGCGGATCGTCGATGTCGGTGACGTTCTGGACGTAGTGGACCTGGCGCTTGGTGTCGAGCCACACGCGCTGGACGAGGTCGAACGCGTTGTAGGTCGCCGCATGACCCATGTGGGTCGCGTCGTACGGCGTGATGCCGCAGACGTAGATGCGGGCGACGGGGCCGGGGGTGAGGGTGATCGGTCCCCCGGTCGCGGTGTCGTGGATCCTCAGGTCGCGGCCTCTGCCAGGCAGGGCGGGAACCTCGGAAGCGGGCCAGGCATACATGCAATGAGCGTAACCGGATGCCAGTTCCGGATACGAACCGGACCGGTCCCGCTGACCGTTTGTTGGCCGGATAGGCGGTCTTGCGCATACGGCCGTGAGCTGCTTGGCCGCTGCTGTCGTGGCCGCCCCGTACGCCCTCGGCTCAGACCGGCGGCCACGGGATGGCGGGCCACTGGCCGCTGGGCACGGGGTGCACCCCGGTCCGCAGCAGGGCCGCCACCCGGGCCCGCAGCGCCTCGATCTCGGCGTCGGTGATCAGCTTCGTCAGCCGGGCGTGGAGCGGGCCGTCGGCGAGCTGGTCCGCCAGTCGGCGCAGCACCTCCAGCATGTCGTCCGGCAGCGGCTCCCCGGCCCATCCCCACAGCAGGGTGCGCAGCTTGTCCTCGGCGTTGAAGGTCACACCGTGATCAATCGCATAGAGCCGGCCGCCCGCGGCGGGCAGCAGATGGCCGCCCTTGCGGTCGCCGTTGTTGATCACCGCGTCGAGTACGGCCAGCCGCCGCAGCCGTACGTCATCGGCGTGCACCAGCAGCGCGGTGCGGCCCTCGCCGACCTCCGCGAAGCCGACCGCCTTCCAGCCGGGGCCCGGCTCGTCGCCCTCGACGAGCGCGAGCAGTTCGGTCCCGTCGGCGGCCGACCCGCCGGTGCCGTCGAACTCATCGGAGCCCCGGGGCTCGCCGTCGGCCACCTCGACCCACAGCTGGCACATGCCCTGCCCGTACGGCCCGTCGCGCAGCACGGTGGGCGGGACCAGGCCCCAGCCGGTCGCCTCGGAGATCTCGTACGCCGCGACCTCGCGCTGCGCGAGCGTGCCGTCCGGGAAGTCCCACAGCGGCCGCTCCCCCGCCACCGGCTTGTAGACGCAGGGGGCGCTGTGGCCCTCGTACTCGACCGTGCAGTAGAGCACCGCGTTGGACGCCTCGCGGACCCGGCCGCGCACCGTCAGCTCGCCCCGGGCCAGCAGCTCGGACGGCTCGGGGGGCGTCAGGCTTCGCGGCGGTATCCGTTCTGGCGCGGACATACGTGTCCTTCCGGGTCGAGCGGCAGGCTGCACAGCGGGCAGGGCGGCCGGCCGGCGTTGACGACGTCCAGCGCCCGCTTGGCGAAGGCGCGTGCCTGGGTGCCGGTGAGCCGCACCCGCAGCATGGGAGGCCCGTTCACATCGTCCTGCAGGAGCCGTTCCTCGGCCTCGGCGAGGTCTTCCTCGGACTCGGCCTCCAGCTCGACGAGCGCCTGCGCCTCCACGACCATGCGCTGTTCCTCGCCGTCCCAGGCGAGGGCCATCGTGCCGACGCGGAATTCCTCTTCCACGGGGGCGTCCAGCGGTGCGGTGTCGCTGAGTTCGGAGGGGGCGACGGCCGGTACCGGCGCGTTGCCACCCGTGCGCCGCACCACCTCGTCGAGCAGCTCGTCTATCCGCTCGGCAAGCGCCGCGACCTGGGTCTTCTCCAGTGCCACGCTGGTGGTCCGGCCACCCGCGGACGCCTGCAGGAAAAAGGTACGGCGGCCAGGCAGCCCGACCGTACCGGCGACGAATCGGTCCGGCGGGTCATAGAGGAACACCTGACGGGACAACGTCCTGCTCCATTTGCGTCGACGGGTCGGCTGGTTGACTACTCAGGTCGCGGCTGCCGCGGCGCGGCCGCGCCGCGGGACCACCCTACTGCGCCCGGAGATCATGGTGCCCCCGCGTCGCCGCCCACCGCCGCGTCCCCGCCACGGTCGGCGGGGGCGTCCGCCCGGGGCGCGAGCCCCGCGAAGTCGCCGGTGTCCCCCAGCCGTACGACGAAGGGGCGGGTGGGGGTGTAGCGGATCGCGGTGACCGAGCAGGGCTCGACCGAGATCCGCTGGAAGAGGTCGAGGTGGAGGCCGAGCGCGTCCGCGACGATCGCCTTGATGATGTCGCCGTGCGAGCACATCAGGTAGGACGCGTCGGCGCCGTGCTCCTCCTCGACCCGGGCGTTCCAGTCGCGCACCGCGTCGACCGCGCGCGCCTGCATGGCGCGCATGGACTCGCCCCCGGGGAAGGCGGCGGCGGACGGATGCTGCTGGACGACGTTCATCAGCGGTTCATCGGCCAGCTCGGCGAGTTTGCGGCCCGACCAGTCGCCGTAGTGGCACTCCCCGATCCGCTCCTCGGCGTGCAGCGGCAGTCCGGGACGGGCGGCGAGCAGCGGGGCCAGCGTCTCCTGGCAGCGCTGGAGCGGGCTGGCGACGGCGGCGGCGAGCGGCAGCCCGGCGAGCCGCCCGGGCAGCGCCGCGGCCTGGGCGGCGCCGCGCTCGTCGAGGGCGACGCCGGGGGTCCAGCCCGCGAGGACGCCGGCCGTGTTCGCGGTGGACCGGCCGTGCCGGACGAGGATCAGCGTGGGCATGCCTGCCACCCTACGACCCCTCCGGGCCGCCTCAGGGAGGGTGTGCGCACGTCGTGTGCGCTTCCCCCCGGTGCGCTTCTTACCCGGGCGAGGCACAATGCCCCGCGTGATCGTGGATTGTGCCATCTACCAGGACGGGTGCCGCACCGAGGGACCCGCCGACTTCTCCGACGCCCTCGACCAGGCGCGTCTGACCGGGGGCTCCTTCCTCTGGATCGGGCTGCACGAGCCGACGGAGAAGGAGTTCGAGCTGGTCACCAGCGAGTTCGGGCTGCACCCGCTGGCCGTGGAGGACGCGCTGACCGCGCACCAGCGGCCCAAGCTGGAGATCTATGACGACTCGCTGTTCCTCGTGCTCAAGCCGGTCCAGTACGAGGAGAAGGCCGGGACCGTCACCGCCGGTGAGCTGATGGTGTTCGTGGGTGACTCCTTCGTGGTGACCGTACGGCACGGCGAGGCCAATCCGCTGAGCACGGTGCGGGAGCGGCTGGAGGAGACCCCGGATGTGCTCCAGCACGGGCCGACGGCGGTGATGTACGCGGTCGCCGACGCGGTCGTGGACCACTACCTGGACGTCGCGGACGCCCTCCACGAGGACCTGGACGGCCTGGAGACCGAGGTGTTCGCACCGGACGGCGGCGGGGGCCAGAACACCGCGGGCCGGATCTACGCCTTCAAGCGCGAGGTGCTCGAATTCCGCCGCGCCACGGGCCCGTTGGCGGAGCCGATGACCCGGCTCGCGGGCGCCGGGGTGCCGTTCGTCCACGAGGGCTCGCGGCCGTTCTTCCGCGACGTCAGCGACCATCTGACCCGGGTGAACGAGCATGTGGAGGGCCTGGACCGGCTGCTGTCGGACATCCTCTCGGCCCATCTGGCGCAGATGGGCGTGCGGCAGAACGACGACATGCGGAAGATCTCCGCGTGGGCGGCGATGGCGGCGGTGCCGACGCTGATCGCCGGCATCTACGGCATGAACTTCACGCACATGTGGGAGCTGCGCCAGCCGTGGGGCTATCCGGCCGCGCTGGGGCTGATGGCCGGAGTGATCGCGCTGCTGTACCGCATGTTCAAGCGGCGCGGCTGGCTCTGAACGGGCTTGGCCCTTCGGGATCGGGGTTCAGGCGAACTCGGGCGCCTCGGGGGCGGCCGTCTCCGTGGCCCCCAGCGCGTCCCGCCGCTCGGGCATCCGCAGCGTCACCATGCGCCGCCAGCCGCCCAGCCGCTCGTACCCGTACCCGGCCTTGATGCCCGCCGTCAGCACCGCGGTCTTCCACTTCGACCAGCCGAGGATGCGCCCCATCTGCGCCAGCACGGCGAGGCTGACGCACCGGTGAACCTCCATTTCCACCAGCGCGCACTCCCGCAGCGCCCGCTGGATGGTCCGGCCGTACCCGGCGGCGGCCAGCCGCAGCAACTCCTCGTGGCAGTAGGCGAGGTGGTTCTCCTCGTCCTTGGCGATCATCGTGACCGCCCGGCCGACCTCCGGATGGTCGCCGAAGCAGTCGCGCAACATGGTCATCTGCGCGGCGGCGCGCTGCTCGGTGACCCGGCTGTGGGCGAGGTAGAGGACGATGTCGTGCTCGGTGAGCGGTTCGTCGCGGCGCAGCTTCTCGTGGGCGAGGCCGACGCCGCGGGCCTCCAGCAGCATGGTGTAGTCCGCCGCCCGCGGCACCTCCACCGGCTCCAGGCCGCGCTTGCGGAGCAGGGCGTCGAAGATCCGGCCGTGCTTGTCCTCGTCCGCGCCATGGCGGGCGATCTTGGGGGCGAGGGAACGCCGGCTGTCGGGCACGAGCGCGGCGATCCGGCCGTTCTCCCAGCCGCCCTGCGCCTCGCCGCTGGCCGCGATGGAGCAGAACAGCCGGAACGACTCGTCGTTCCCGAGGATCTCCTGGAAGACGCTTTTCGCCGAGAGCATGACTGCCACCTCCGGGCACGGCATGCGCGATGGTCGCGATGTCCGCGCTGAAAAGAGTCAAATGCCGGGTATCGGCCGAGGCAACAGGTGGAGCGTCCGGCTCATCCGTACGAGGGAATCACGAGCGAATACCGAGGGTCCCGCCGGACGCGTAACCCGGCGGCACCGGAGGCGTTGTGCTCGGTGACGGCCGTGGCGGGGAAGACCCCCGAGCCCCCACCACGGCCGCGAAGACATCCCCCCGCGCGGACCCGGCTACGCGAGCCCCGCGCGCTCCAGCGCCTCGACACCGGCCCGCAGCCCGGCGACCCGCTCCTCCAGCGTGAATCCCGCGGGGCTGAGCGACAGGGTGGTGACACCGGCCTCGGCGTACGCCCGCATCCGGTCGGCGATGCGCTCGACCGGGCCGAGCAGCGTGGTGGAGTCGATCAGCTCGTGCGGGACGGCCGCGGCGGCGCCCTCCTTGTCCCCGGCCAGGTACTTCTCCTGGATCTCGGCGGCCTCCTTCTCGTACCCCATGCGCTGGGCGAGCTTGTTGTAGAAGTTCTGCTTGGCGCTGCCCATGCCGCCCACGTAGAGCGCGGTGTACGGGCGGAACTGGTCGGCGAGGCCGCGGACGTCCTGGCCCACCGCGAGCGGGACGGTGGGCACCAGGTCGAAGCCGTCGAGGGTCTTGCCCGCCTTCTCCCGGCCGGCCCGCAGCGAGCCGAGGGTGGTCGCCTCGGCGTGCTCGGGGGCGAAGAAGATGACCAGGGCGCCGTCGGCGATCTCGCCGGTCTGCTCCAGGTTCTTCGGACCGATGGCCGCGATGTAGAGCGGGATGTGCTCGCGCACCGGGTGCACCGTGAGCTTGATGGGCTTGCCCGGACCGCCGGGCAGCGGCAGGGTCCAGTTGGCGCCCTCGTGGGTCAGCCGCTCGCGCGACATCGCCTTGCGGATGATCTCCACGTACTCGCGGGTGCGGGCGAGCGGCTTGTCGAACCGCACGCCGTACCAGCCCTCCGAGACCTGCGGCCCCGAGACGCCGAGGCCGAGGCGGAACCGGCCGCCGGAGAGGGAGTCCAGGGTGGCGGCGGTCATCGCCGTCATCGCGGGCGTACGGGCCGGGATCTGGAAGATGGCCGAGCCGACGTCGATGCGCTCGGTCTGCGCGGCGACCCACGAGAGCACGGTGGCGGCATCCGATCCGTACGCCTCCGCCGCCCAGCAGACCGAGTAGCCGAGCCGGTCGGCCTCACGTGCCACCGCGAGGTTGTCCGCGTCCATCCCCGCGCCCCAGTAGCCGAGGTTGATTCCGAGCCGCATACCCATGGTGCCGCACCTCTTACTGATCAGTAACGTCGCTGTTCCGGGGACTCTAGCGCGCGAACCCGCGGTACGTCAGGGGTGGGTTATCCACAGGCTGACACGGTCCGCTTTCCGGCCAGTAATCTCGATGTTCATGGAGCGACGTACATGGAGCTAAGGCACCTGGGCCGCACCGGCCTGCGCGTATCCCGGCTCGGGCTCGGCACGCTCACCTGGGGGCGGGACACCGGCGAACATGAGGCGGCGGACCAGCTCAAGGCGTTCTGGGAGGCGGGCGGGACGCTGGTCGACACCGCCGATGTGTACGCGGACGGAGAGGCGGAGTATCTGCTCGGGCGGCTGCTGGAGGGGCTGGTGCCGCGGCGCGATCTGCAGATCGCCACCAAGGCGGGCAGCGTCCCCGACCCGGACCGCCGCTTCGACGGCTCCCGTGGCCATCTCCTGGCGGCCCTGGACGCCTCGCTGGAGCGGCTGGGCACGGACCACGTCGACCTGTGGCAGGTGCACGCCTTCGACCCCGTCACCCCGCTCGAGGAGACCCTGCAGGCGCTCGACATAGCGGTCAGCAGCGGGCGGGCGCGGTATGTCGGCGTGTCCAACTTCTGCGGCTGGCAGCTCGCCAAGGCCGCCACCTGGCAGCTGGCCTCCTCCGGTGCCCACACCCGGCTGGCCAGCACCCAGATGGAGTATTCGCTGCTCCAGCGCGGCGTCGAGCGCGAAGTGCTCCCCGCCGCCCTGGACCTCGGCATCGGCCTGCTGCCCTCCTCGCCCCTGGGGCGTGGCGTACTGACCGGAAAGTACCGCCACATGACGCCCTCCGACTCCCGTGGCGCCTCCGAGCTGGCCGCCTTCGTCGCCCCGTACCTCGACGAGGAGGCGAGCCGGATCGTCGACGCGGTGGCCATCGCCGCCGACGGCCTGGCCACCAGCGCCCTGCACGTCGCGCTCGCCTGGGTGCGCGACCGCCCGGGCGTGACCGCGCCCATCGTGGGCGCGCGCAACGCGCGGCAGTTGCGCACGGCGCTGTCGGTGGAGGCCCTTAGTCTTCCGGACGAGATCTGCCAGGCGCTCGACGATGTGTCGGCGCCCGTGCACCGCTATCCCGATCAGGACTGGAGCACGCTGTGACGACCGACCACCTCGCCGGCGACCCCCCGCCCGAGGAGGCCACCGAGGCGAGCGCGGAGCGCGCCGCGCCCGCCGATGCCCAAGCGGCGCCGTCGGCGCCGGGGAGCCCCGCCGACGGGCCCGACGCCGCGTCAGCAGCCGCCCGGCCGGGCGGCGAGCCGGATGAGGCCGCCCCGGCGGACGCGGAGAGCGCCACGACGGGATCGCCCCGGCCCGAGGCCGGGGGCGGCGCCCCCGCGGACGCGCACGCCGAGACCGGCGCCGGTGCCGAGCCGGCGGGGAGCGGCACCACCACATCGGGGGGCCCGGCTCCCGCGGATGCCCCCGGGCAGACACCCGGCGGGGCCGGGGCGGGATCCGGCGGGCGGTCGGCTGCCGCCGAGGCGCTGGCCGCCGCCGTGCGGGCCGTGGAGAGCGGGGAGCGGTCGGCGGCGTCGTTCTTCAACGAGCCCCGTCCGGCCGCGCCCGCCCGGCCACGCGCGGCCGCCGCTCCCGCGGCCGAACCGTCCCGTGCCCCCGGTCCGGCTCCCGTCCCGCCGCCGGTGCGGCCCGTGGCGGCGGGCGTGGACGGAGTCCGGGAGGTGCTGGCGGCGGGCGGGGCGCCCGAGGCGCTGGCCGTCCCGGTCGCCGAGACCCTCGGGGAGCGCGCCGCCGAGGCGTTGCGCGAGGACCCCTGGCAGCTGCTCGCCGTGCCCGGGGTGCGCCCCGACCAGGCCGACGGGTTCGCCCGTGCCCTGCTGGGGCCGGAGTGCGGGCCGGGCGACGAGCGCCGCTCGCAGGCGCTCACCGGCTGGTTGCTGGAGCGCGCCGCCCTCGAAGGGCACACCGCGCTGGAGTCGTCCGCACTGCGTGCCGCGCTCGCCGAGGTATCCGTACCGGACCCGGACGAGGCGCTGCGGGCGGCCATCGCGGGCGGCGGGGTGCTGGTCTTCCAGGACGCCCTGGAGGCCCCCGCGGGCGCCCGGCCCGCCGCGCCCGACGACGAGGAGGCCGAGCAGCCGGTCCGGGTCCTGCTGGGGCTCGACCGGTACGCGCTGGCCGAGGAGAGCCTGGCGGACGGGTTCGCGCGGCTGATCAGCACCTTCGTCGACGCGCACGAGTCCGCGCCGGACTGGGCGGCGGCGGCCGCCGCCGCGCCGTCCCCGTCCGCGGCGGAGCTGATCCGTACCGCCGCGGCACACGGCCTGGTCACGCACAGCGGCGGCGAGGCCGCCCGGGCCGAACCGGCGGCGCTGGTCGCCGCCGCGCAGTCGATGGGGCTGCGGGTCTGCGCCGCCGCGCACAGCGAGGACGGCAGGCGGCGGCTGGCCGCGGAGGTCGGCGCCGACGCGGCCGTCACCGTCGCCGGGCTGCTCGCGGGCAGCGAGGGCCCGGGGCGCGACGAGGACGGCGCGCTGGCGGTCGACCTGATCGCCGTGCTGGACGCCCCCCAGCTGGACGTGGAGACGGCGGCGATGCTCGTCGAATCCCTGCCGGACGGTGCCCGGCTGGTGCTGAGCGGGGATCCGGGCGTGCTGTGGTCGGCCGGGCCCGGCCGGGTCTTCGCGGATCTGGTCGCGGCCCGCCGCTGCCCGCAGGTGGTCTCCCGTACACCCGACCCGGGGCCGATCGGCGAGCTGGTCTCGGGCATCGGCATCGGTGAGCTGAACCAGGTGGAGGCACCGGGCAAGGAGGTCGTGATCGTCCCCGTGCGCGACGCGGGCGAGGCGGTGCACCGCACCGTGCAGCTGGTCGCGGACTCGGTGCCGCGCGCGATCGGCGTGCCGTCGGAGCAGACGCAGGTGATCACGCCGGGCCATGGTGGCGCGGCCGGGACGCGGGCCCTCAACGCCGCCCTGAAGGAGCGGCTGAACCCCGGTCCCGGCAGGTTCGCCGGGTTCGACCCGGGCGACCGTGTCGCCTACACCCCGGCGCCGGGCCGTGCCCTCCCGGGCACGGTGGTGTCGGCGGATGCCGAGGGGCTGCGGCTGGACTGCGCGGGCGCGCCGGTGGTGGTGCCCCGTGAGCAGGTCGGCGACCTGGTGCGGCACGGCTGGGCGCTCACCGCGCACCAGGCGGCCGGAATGCGCTGGTCCGCGGCGGTCGTGGTGCTCCCGGGGGACGCGGCGGCCGGGCTGACCCGGGCCTGGGTCTACACGGCGTTCAGCCGGGGTGAGCGGCATCTGTCCGTGGTGCACGGCGTGGAGGCGGCGCTGCCACGGGCGGTCGCGGAGATCCCGTTCAAGGACCGCACCACGCGCCTGCGGACCCTGCTCCAGACCCAGACGCCGCCCACGGGATGACGGGCGGCACGGGCCCTCGGGCCGCGGGGCGCGCGGCCGGAGGGCCCGGGGTGCGGCGTGGTGCGGCCGGGTTCAGCTCCCCGGGCCCAGCACCTCGAGATCGTCCTCGTCCTCCTCGTCCAGCTCCTCGTCGAAGACCGAGCTGACGTCGAAACGGCACACGATCTGCTCCGGATCGGCCTGGTCGAACGGGGCGGACAGCCACTCGCCCGGTTCGGCCGCCTCCTCGACGGCCGAGACCCAGAGGGTCGAGTCGCCCTCCTCCAGGCCGAACTCCTTGTGCCGGGAGGCGATCTCGTCCGGCTCGAACTCGCCGAAGACGACCCCGAGGGCGGCGTGGACGCTTTCCCCGGCACCGGCCGTCCCAGCGCCCAGGCGGCCGCCCCCGGTGTCGAGGTCCGGATCGAGGTCGACGATGCGCTGGGCCTGCGACAGCAGCCGCTGCGGTTCGACGACCGCGTAGTCCCGGCGGATCAGCACGCTGAGCGCGCTGGGTTCGTCCGGCCCCGCGTAGGCGGGGAGGCTGTCGTCGCCCGGGATCTCGAAGGGCGTGACTTCGTCGTAGGTGTCGTAGAGCAGTTCGTCGTAGACCTCGGCTGCCGCCGCCAGTTCGTTGAATGCGGCGTAGACGGCCGGGTCGCCTTCCCCCGACCGGCGTTCGACGGCGTCGAGGTGACGGTCCAGTGCGACTTTCACCGCTTCGGCGGCGGCGCGTACCTCGGCAGCGGATGGCTGCGCAGCATCAGACATAGTGCAGACGCTATCCGTACCAGGGCAGTTCCCGCACAATAGATGCGATGCCGGAATACGAATTCTGCGACGTGTATGTGCCACGCGGGGTGTCCCGCAACGCCACTACCCGCCTGCTCACCGACCATGCCGAATACGGACACTGGGAGTTGGATCGACTGAGACTCAACCCCGACGGCAGCCGAAGAGTGCGGCTGCGGCGTCGCATCATCCGCCAGCTGCGTGCCACCTGGTGACGCGCAGCGGGCCCCGCACGATGCGGGGCCCGCTGCGGTCCGACCGGATCAGACCAGGTCAGACGGGGTAGGCGAGATCAGCGCCGGGCGACGCGCGCCCTGCGGTAGATCACCGTGCCCGCGAGCAGCATGCCCGCGGCGGCCGGAATGGCCAGTTCCATCGGTCCGGCACCGGTGTGGGCGAGCTGCTCGCTGCCGGTGAGGTGGGAACCGCCGAGGTTCGCGGCCTGCTCGGCGCCGTGGGCTCCGTTCTGGCCGTGCCCGGCGCCGTTCCCGTTCCCGTTCCCGTTGCCACCGTGGTTGCCGTGGTTGCCGGGGGTGTCATCGCCCGGGTTGTTCGGCTGGCCGGGGTTGCCGGGGGTACCGGGCTGACCCGGATTACCGGGGTTGCCCGGGGTACCAGGATTCCCCGGGTTACCGGGATTCCCGGGGTTGCCAGGATTCCCCGGGTTACCGGGGTTCCCAGGATTGCCCGGGTTGCCGGGGTTCCCAGGGTTGCCCGGGTTCCCCGGGTTGTTCGGTACGGCTTCGACCACGCCGTCGCAGTCGCCCCCGCTGCTGTTCCCGGCCGCGATCACGCCGATGTTGTTCCCGCACACGTGGACCGGAACGTGCACCGGGGCCTGGATGTTGTTGCCGGAGCCGACGCCCGGCGACGTCTGGGTGGCGCCCTGGGCGGAGGAGCCCCCCGCCTGGGAGCCACTGGCGGAACTGCCGGAGCCGCTGGAGCCGCTGCCCGAGCTGCCGGAGCCCGCCTGCGCACCGGCGCCGCACCGGGCCTCGTTCATGAACCCGAGGACGTTCACGGTGTTCCCGCACAGGCTCACCGGCACATGCACCGGGGCCTGGATGTTGTTGCCCGACACGATCCCGGGCGAGTACCCGGCGCTGCCGTTCGCCCCCGAATCCGCGTGGGCGTAGCCCCCGGTCACGGCCAGCACGCCGCTCGCCGCCGCTACGGTGATCAGGCCCTTTTTCGCAACCTGTCGCATAACTCTTCGCTCCCCTGCCGGTGGCCCGGCCGGAACGCGTGCGGGCGGTGTCGCCCGCACCCCCATGCCCGGGCGGCCCCGGAGTGCGTGGCGCACACTCCGGGCCCGCCGGGATCACGTTCCGGTGGACCGTGACTCAACGTCACGTGATCGATGCGGTAGTCGCCGAAGGCCGGGGTTCTTCATCCCGCCCCCTCTTCGGCATCGCGGCCCGGTCACGAGCCGCACACCCCATGTAACGAGGAGGGAGCAATCAAGCTATCAAGCTACGACAGCATTCACCCTTTGTGATGCATTCGGTATGTGTGATCGATTAGGCCATCCGGGAAGGGCTCAGCACCCGTCCAGGAACCGGTCGAGGACCCGCACGCCGAACTTCAGCCCGTCCACCGGCACCCGCTCGTCCACCCCGTGGAACATCCCGGCGAAGTCCAGCTCCGGGGGCAGCCGCAGCGGCGCGAAGCCGAAGCAGCGGATGCCGAGGTCGTCGAAGGACTTGGCGTCCGTACCGCCGGAGAGGCAGTACGGCACGGCGCGCGCGATCGGGTCCTCGGCCTTGAGCGCCGTCTGCATGGCCTCGACCAGCGCCCCGTCGAAGCTCGTCTCCAGGGCCTTGTCCGCGTGCACGTCCTCGCGCTTGACCCGCGGGCCGAGGATGCGGTCGAGGTCGGCCAGGAACTCGTCCTCCAGCCCCGGCAGGAACCGGCCGTCCACATGGGCCGTCGCCTGCCCGGGGATCACGTTGACCTTGTAACCGGCGCCGAGCATGGTCGGCGCGGCGGTGTTCTGCAGCGTCGCCCCGATGAGCTTCGCGATCCCGCCGAGCTTGGCCAGCGTCTCGTCCATGTTCTCCGGGTCGAGCGGGGTGCCGAGCGCGTCGGACAGCTCGTCCAGGAAGGACCGTACGGTCTTGGTCACCCGGATCGGGAACTTGTGCCGGCCGAGCCGCCCGACCGCCTCCGACAGCTCGGTGATGGCGTTGTCGTTGTTGGTCATCGAGCCGTGGCCCGCGGTGCCGTCCACCGTGAGCCGCATCCAGTGCATGCCCTTCTGGGCGGTCTCGATCAGGTACAGCCGCAGGTCCTCGTTGACGGTGAACGAGAAGCCGCCGACCTCGCCGATCGCCTCCGTCACGCCCTCGAACAGCTCCGGGTGCTTGTTGACCAGGTGCCGCGCGCCGAACACGCCACCGGCCTCCTCGTCGGCGAGGAAGGCGAGCACGATGTCGCGCGGGGGCTTGCGGCCGGTGCGCAGCCGCTCCCGTACGACCGCGAGCGTCATGGCGTCCATGTCCTTCATGTCCACCGCGCCCCGGCCCCAGACGCAGTCGTCGACGATCTCGCCGGAGAAGGGGTGATGGGTCCAGTCCTCAGCGTTGGCCGGGACGACATCGGTGTGGCCGTGGATGAGCAGCGCGGGCCGGGACGGGTCCTCGCCCTCGATGCGCGCCACCGTCGAGGCCCGGCCCTTGCGCGACTCGAAGATCTGCGGTTCGAGCCCCACCTCGGCGAGCTTCTCGGCGACGTACTCGGCGGCGGCCCGCTCGCCGGGGCCGGAGTGGTCGGGGCCGTAGTTACTGGTGTCGATCCGGATCAGATCACGGCACAGATCGACGACCTCGTCCTCGCCTTTGACCGTTCCGGCTTTCGTCCCGCCCGCTTGCGACTCACTCACGCTGCCTCCTCATCGTTCCCTGCCCCCGGGCCGGGTCCACCCGGACCGGCCCGCCGCGGGGCTCTCCCGCCATCCTCCCCCTCCCGACGCCGCAGCCCAAGGCCGCAATGCTGCCGTCATGCTCCCGACACACAGCGACGGCCACCGGCCGCCGCCGGCCGCGCGACCGTCCGCGTGATCGAGCACGCTCTGATGTTTGCTATGGTTTTCCACGTCGGAACGGCCGCGGGCCGACCGGCAGACACCTGGTCCGGGTGGCGGAATGGCAGACGCGCTAGCTTGAGGTGCTAGTGCCCTTTATCGGGCGTGGGGGTTCAAGTCCCCCCTCGGACACGTACTGATGGCCCACGGGCATCGCGAGAGTGCTGGTCGAGTCTCATCTCGGCCGGCACTTTGTGTTTCCCGGAGTCGTACATGAGCCGCACCCCGAGCTGGCGGTAGATCCCGGCCTTGCCCTCGGGCTCGGCCTGGCGCACCACGGCGGCCAGATCCTTGATCGGGCGGGCGAGCCGGGCGATCTCATCGCGGGAAATCGGGCCCGCTCCCCTCGACGGCGCGCCTCGGCGGCCCACGGCCTCTGGCGCCTCATCCCGGCCATCGCCGGCCCCTTCCTCAGCGGCCGATGGAGGCCCGCAGGCCGGGCTCGATGCCGGCCTGGTCCATGACCTGTCGTGCGGCCGTCGGCCAGTTGCCGTCGCTCACCTGGACGTTTCCGCTCAGGACGTTGTTGTGCGGGGAACCGGTCGCCACCTGCGTCGCGCCGGTGTTGTACCAGTTCCCTGAGAAGGTGCTGTCGTTGGTGTTGTTGGTGGAACTGGCGTTGGTGAAGGCCCACACCCCGGAGTCCCGGATCACGTTGCGCGACAGTGTCACAAAGCGTGAGCCCTCGTCCAAGTAGAGGCCGACGGTGTAGCGGTTGTCGTAGATGTAGTTGCCTTCGATGACGGTGCGGGGACTCGCTGACAAGTTGTACAGGCTGCCGCCGTCGTGGAAGACCTTCTTGGTGCCATGGATGAGGTTGTAGCGCACGGAGTTGTCCGACAACGTGGTCGGTGTGCTGTAGACCGGTTGGTAGTTGTACAGGCCCCGGTTCCT
Organism: Streptomyces sp. NPDC019937; assembly: GCF_040631655.1. Lineage (NCBI taxonomy): Bacteria > Bacillati > Actinomycetota > Actinomycetes > Kitasatosporales > Streptomycetaceae > Streptomyces > Streptomyces sp. NPDC019937. Next base: position 13,233 of record NZ_JBEYAL010000015.1, on the reverse strand, counting down.
GTAGTCCGTGCTGCCGCCAGGGTCGTTGGCTCCCCAGCCCCAGCCGACATCGATGCCGTCGTAGGCGAGGTCGGAAACCTCGTTGTGCTCGATGACCGCGTGGCTGACGTAGGTGGACAGGATGCCGGACATGTCCTTGTAGTCTTCGGCGACCCTGGACACCAGGTTGTTCTTGATCGTTATGTCCTTGTTGACCATTGCAGGGCGGGACGGGTGGTGGGCGTCGGGTTGCACACCGCCGGCCACGATGCCGGCCCCCGCGTCGTCGGTGAAGGTGTTGCGCTGGACGGTGATGTTCGACGCGCCCAGACCGACGCCGGAAGCGTGGGCATTGGCGTCGTTGCCTATGCCGAGACCTACCTGGCCGAGATGGGTGAACGTGTTGTCGGTGAAGGTGATGCCGCGCGCGGCCGACACCTGTACGGCCGCGGGGATCTGGTGCCAGCTGTTACGCGCCGCCTCGAACAGCGGGCAGCCGGACTGGCAGGAAGTGAGGAAGTCGTTCGGCTGCTGGTGGGCGGCCGCGAGGAAGGTCCCGTTCTGCTGATCGGCGTAGCCGGTCGAGGTGCCCGGCTGGAGCCAGGTGGAGTACTCGAAGCGGACGTGCTGGACGGTGATGTCGTGGGCCGGGTTGTCGTAGGTGCCCCCAATCTGCATCAGCGAGGTGAGCTGCGGCAGCTCGATGTCGCTGTTGGCGGGGTTCTTGCCGGCCGGTGCCTTGTAGTAGAGCTGGCCGGCGTCCCGGTCGAGGTACCACTGCCCGGCCGTTTTGAGGAAGGAGTAGGAGTTCTGGAGCATGAGAGTGCCGCCGGCGAAGGGCTTGGCAAGGGTGTCGTAGCCCCAGTTGTTGTTGTTCCACGCCGGCTGCTGCATCGTGATGGTGGTGCCGTCGATGCTCTGGACGGGTGCGTAGCGGTCGGTGAAGGAGTTCTGGCTCTCCACCTCGATCCGGTTCTGCCGGGGCAGTGAGGCGAGGTAGTTCAGGTTCGGATTGACGATGGTCAGCCCGGTTTTGGTGACCTGGACGTCGTTGCGCGAGATCGTGATCGAGGCGCGGGGTGCGCCGGCGCCGTCGACGTAGAGCTGGCGCGAATCCGTTCCCTTCGGTACCGGTGCGGCGTAGATGTTCTCCGCCGCGTCATGGACCTTCCAGCCGGTCACCCGCAGCGCGCCGGATAGGACGGGGGCCTGCCCGGACCGCCCCCGCCAGGTGACGGTGTGACCGTTGCGCCCCGAGTCGGCGCCGGTGAGCCGTAATGGTTCCGTCAGGCGGTAGGTACCGCCCGTCAGCTCTACGACCACGTCGGATGTGTCGGACAGGGTCCGGGCGAGTTGCCGCGCCTTGGCAAGGGTGGCGACGGGGTGGTCAGCCGTGCCGACGTTGCGATCACTGCCTCCGGGGGACACGACGATCTTGGCGACGCCTGCGGCTCCGGCGTCTGCGTGGGCCGCGGACAGCGCGGCCCCGGTGAAGGCGGTGAGGGCCGCGGTGACGGCGGCCAGTGCCCTTCCTGAATGGCGGAACATGAGCATCCTCGGGAGTGAGAAGGTGAGGTGACGGTAGGCGGGTTGAGGAACGCCCACGCCGTGGGCGCAGGTGTCGCGCTGGTGTCGCCGGCCACGTGGGCCCGGGGGCCTCGCCGACCATCCGGCTGCGAAGCGATGGAACGGGGCCCGTGGTGGATCAGCGGTGACGTGGGAGTCGATCAACAAGGGTCGGCTCGTACGGTCGGTGGGCCGGGGTTCGTGAGTCGGAAGCGTCCTGGCCGCGGGCGCCAAGCGGCGCGGGGGCCGCCTCGCCCCATGGACTTCCTGTCATGACGTCTCCTCGGCACCCGGCCCGTCGAATGGTGTGCGATAGGACGGCGGTCGGCTGCGCAGGTCGAGCCGGAGCGTCAGGCGGATCCGGGTGGAACGCGGCAGATCCACCCGCAGCCATGGCCCGTCGACTCGGACCACGGCGGATGTGACGACCGGCTGGCCGTGGCCGTAGTCATGGAGACCGCCGATCCAGGTGGGGTTCTCGCACATGGTGTGGCGCACGGTGCGGATGCTGTGTTCGGCGAACGCCCCCGCCTGCACGATCACCGATCGCGCGCCGTCGGGGTCGAGATTGACCAGATCGACCACCGTGGCCTCCGGGTCGACACAAGAGACCAGGGCCGCCACCGAGGGGGGCAAACCGGGGCGCCGGGCAACGGCGTCGTAGTACCGCACGCGTGCCTGTTGCAGTCCGCCGTTGTAGATGACCTGCGGCCCGCCCCAGGTCAGCTGGACCAGGGCCTCGGTGACCACCGGGTTCGACTGCTGCCACAGGTGGATGTCGGCCTCGGGCACATCCGTGCCGCGGTAGCGCTCCATCCGGGCCAGCCGGTGGCGTACCTGGGCCTGCGCGGCGGCCAGGATCCGCTCCGGGTAGCCGGGGTCGTCGCCGGTGACGAAAGCGAACCACGGTTCCTCGTGCCCTGCCTCCTCCTTGCTCCGGAAGGGACGCACGGTACGCCAGTCGTACCCGCTGGCCGAGCGGAGCCGTTCGAGGCGTTCCCGGTCCGCGGCCGATGCGGAGTGGTGCCACAGGGCGATCGGGACCGCCATCAGCATCGGGTTGTAGTCGAACCAGCCTCGGTCGGCGTACCGGAACGGCACGTGGAGCGTGGGGGTGATCACGTCCTCGCAGAGCTGGACCGTCCACTTGGACTGGAGGCTGGAGTCCGCGTCCATGAAAGTCATGATCTTGCCCTGGGAGATGATCTCGTCCAGCGTGGGGCGGACCAGATCCAGGTAGGAGTCGTCCCCTGTGACGGCCGCGCCCGCCAGGGCCGCGATCATCGCGGCGTGCCCGACGCTGTACCAGCCGTGCGGCCAGGACCAGCCGTAGTGCCCGCCGTACCAGCGACCGTCCAGCAGCCCGCCCACCGTGCCGTCCGGGGCGACGTTGTCGGGGAGGATCCCCCCGTGAATGGTTGCGCGGTCGCGCCAGGCGTCCACGTACTCGGCGATCCAGTCGCGATAGCGCGGATCACCGGTCAGTATCAGGGCGTTGAGGACGAGTCCGGAGACGGCCAGGTTGACCGCGGTGTCTCCCGAGCCGATCCGCCGGCGCATGTCGTCGCCCAGTCGCGGGTCGCGGTCGAGCGGTGGGGCATCGGCGCCGGCCGGCAACGTCCACTCCAGAGGGAAGCCGTACATTCGGGCCTCCTGGGGAAGCCAGGGGTAGGCGTCGCCGTCGAAGAGCCCCTCGCGGTCGGGGTCGCTGCCATTGTGCGGTCGGCGGATGATGCGGTGTTCCGGGTCGTAGTTGCCGTGCCGCGGATCCACGTAGAGGTCCGCGAAACGCCGTGCCCGCTGTTCCCAATGGTCGGGGGCGGCCATGCACAGGAAGTAGAACAGCAGCAGGCTCTCACCCTGGTGGAACCAGTCGTAGCCGCGCTCGTACTCGTCTTTGAGCATGCCCAGTTCGGTCAGCTGCCGGGTGACTCCCTCCCAGTGCCGCTCGGACTGGGCCAGCAGGTCCTCGTGCCCGCCGAGGAGGTAGAGCTGTGGCCAGTTGAAGAAGACCTCGTAGAAATCGTCCGCGCCGTCGCGCGAACTGAGTCCGCCGGTGTACCGCAGTCGCCCGTCGGAGTCGGTGAAATCGTCGGCGAACCGGCGCCAGGCCTGGTCGAGCAGGTCGAACAGAGCACGCTGCGCCGTCGACCAGCCCGGCGGTTCCAGCAGCGGTACCGAGGCCGTGATGACGGATCCCATCAGATCTCCATTCCGAGCAGGGTGGTACGGGAACATGGCCGGGAGGGGGGCGTGGCGCGGTGCTCGCGGTCGTACGGCGGGCGGGTGGTTCAGCTCTTGGTGGCGCCGGCGAGCATGCCGGCCACCAGAAAGCGTTGCGAGAAGAGGAAGACGGCCAACACGGGAGTGATCGCCAGCAGGGTGGCCAGCGCCAGTTCGGGACGCTGGACGGCGAGCGAGCCGACGGTCGGGTTGAACTGGGGGACCTCGTTCAGCAGCGTCCCCAGGCCCACCTGCACCGGGAACTGGTGGCTCTCGGGCAGCATGACGTACGGGAGGTAGTAGTTCGTCCAGTTGGCGACGAAGCTGAAGAAGCCGACCAGGGCGACCACCGGGGCGGCCAGCGGAAGGGCGATCCGGCGGAACACGGCGAGCTCCGAGCAGCCGTCGAGCCGCGCGGCGTCCAGTAGTTCCCGGGGCAGCGCCGTGCTGAAGTAGATGTAGGTCAGGTAGACGCCGAACGGGTAGAACGCGTACGGCAGGACGATCGACCACATCGAGCCGATCAGGTGAAACGCGTTGATCTCCAGGAACAACGGCACCACCAGCGTGGCGTTCGGCATGAGCATCACGACGAGGGTGGCGATCAGCAGCGTGTGACGACCGCGGAATTCGGTCATGGCGAGCCCGTACCCGGCGGGGACCGCGACGCACAGGGTGATCACCAGGGCGAGGACCGAGTACAGCGCCGAGTTGCGCAGCCACCCGAAAACGGCGGCGTCCTGGTGCGCCGCCAGCGCGTTCCAATTCGCCCGCAACGCGTGCCAGGAGCCGAAGGACAGGGGGTTGTCGTGCACCAGCTGGCTGTCGGTCTTCGTTGCTGCCAGCAGAAGCCAGAGCGCGGGGAGCACGAAGAAGACCAGGAACAGCGGGAGTACGACGGTGGGTAGCGGATTGACCCGGCGGCGGGGGGTGCGGAACAGACCGACACCTTGGTGTGCCATCACCGCGCGGGTCGGGAGGGAAGCGGTGGGCCTCGTGTCAGTCCGCATCGAAGAACCCCGATCGGGCAACGAAGACTCCCGCGACGGCCAACGCGGCCACCAGTAGCTCCACGGAGATGGCCGCCGCGATGTTGATGTTGTTGTTCTGGAAGGCGAAGTCGTACGACAACTGATTGAGCGAGTAGTCACGGCCGGCGACTCCGACGCTGGCCTGGGAGAGCAGTTGGGGCTCGACGAACAGCTGGGTGCCCCCGGCGAAGGCGAGGATCACCATGTAGACGATCCATTTGCGCAGCAGGGGGATCTGGATCCGCCGCGCCGTCTGCCAGGGGCCCGCGCCGTCGATCCTCGCCGCTTGCAGGATGTCCGGCGAGATGTTGTCGAGGGCCCCGTACATGACGACGATCCATCCACCGGCGCCCGTCCAGAAGGCGATCAGGGTGAACAGGACGGGCAGGTGGGAGGGCGCGATGACCTGGCTGAAGGTCTGGAAGCCGGAGGCGCGCAGCAGGAATCCGATCGGGCTGACCGCCGGGTCGAGCAGGAACAGCCAGACCATGACACTCGCCGTGCCCGCGAGGGCCCCGGGGACGTAGTACAGGAAGCGCAGGGCCCTGCTCACCCCCTGGGCCGCCAGCCGGTGCAGCAACAGCGCCAGTCCTACGACGAACAGGACCAGTGCCGCCACCCAGAAGACCAGGTACAGCGCCACGTGCTCGACGGCGGGGAAGAACCGGAAGTCCCCCGCGGCCGTCGCGAAGTTCGACAGGCCGACGAAAGTGCCGCCGGCATCGGTGAAGGCGAAGTAGACCGCGTAGCCGGTCGGCACCACACCGAACGCGACCAGCAGCACCAGGTAGGCGGCGACGAAGCCGTGGCCGGTCCGGACGGACCACAGCGCTCTGCGCGCCAGCAGTGCGCGGACCCGATCGGCTCCCCTGGCCGGCCCGCTCACCGGGTCACCTTGTACCCATCGACGCGTGCGTAGTTCACGATCGCGTTCTCCCAGGCCGGCAGCATCGAGACGATGCTCTTGCCCGCGGTCAGCCCGGGGGTGACCGTGGCCGCCCAGATGGCCTCCTGGCTGAACTGCCCGTAGCCCCAGCCGGGCCACACCTGGTTCGCCGCGGTCCGAACGGGCCGGGTGATGTCGCCCGCGTAGTAGCCGGAAGACGCCTGGCGGGCCAGCCAGGTCTTGGCCGCGGGTGCGTACGCGGGATAACCGGGGGCGATCGTGCCCTGGTAGTCGTCCGAGGTGGCCACCCAGATGAGGAAGGCGGTCGCGGCCTTGAGGTGCGCGCTGTGCGCGGAGAGCAGCCAGGTGCCTCCCCCGACGTTACCGACCGACGGCCGGGAGTCGCCGGACCACTGGGGCATCGGCGCGACGGCGATCTGGTGAGCGGGGGTCTTGAACGTTCCGCGGAACAGCGACCCGCCGTACCACGACGGGCCGGGCATCATGAGGATCTTGTCGGCGGCGTTCTTGCCGAAGTCCGAGCTGAACACGCTGCTCCGGGAGATGGTCTTGTTCTTGACCAGCGTGTCCAGGAGCGAGGCCATCCGCTCGCAGCGCGGGCCGGTGGCGTCGACCGTGACCGCTTGTCGACCGGTGATGCGGTTGGCCCCGCACTTGCCCGCCCACAGGTAGATCTCCGGGGTGAAGGCGTCACCCGCGGAGCCGACCAGGTAGCCGGGGTGCTCGGTGGCGACCTTCCGGCCCAGTGCCTCGTACTGCTCCCATGTCGTGGGGACCTGATAACCCCACTTCTTCATCAGGACCGCGTTGTACCAGAGCACGGTCTGCGCCAGGTCGTTGCGCAGGCAGTAGAGCGTGTCGTCGACGGTGCACGGATCGTTCGCCCCCTTCGCCCAGTTCGCGAGGGTGGAGTGGGGGATCAACCCCTTGTTCAGCGGGGCGGTGAAGCCCGCCTGCACGGCCCAGGACGTCTCGTTGTTCTGCGAGCTGAAGGCCACGTCCGGCCAGCCGTGCCCGGTGCGGTTGAACAGGCTCACCTTGGTACGCAGGTAGTTGGAGCCGTTGGCGTCCCCGTCGTAGGTGGCGATGTCCATCTTCACCGAGGGGTGCCTCTTCTGGTACAGCTTGGCGGCCGCCAGGCGCGAGGAGTCGACCCACACCGTTAACGCGCCGTCGGTCTGTTTCACCGGCCGGAAGCCGTCCTGGGCGCCGGCCGGGCCACCGCCACAGCCGGCCACGGCCATCAGGGCGAGCGCGCCGGCCGCGGCCAGAAGCCCTTTGGGCGTACGGCCCCTTCCTGATCTCCTGGCGTAGACCGCGCGGACCTTCGCTGTCATGAGCGACTCCACTCAGTGTTCGTGTCAGCCGGCGGAAGAACGTGGCCTGTCAGGCGGACGCTCCCGCCCCTGCCCGGGCTCGGCCCATGACCCCGTCCGGGGAAGGGGCGTACGGGCCTCCGGGAGTGCTGTGGACAAAATGCCGACTTGGTCACACATAAGAACCGCCCGCATGGGCGCCGTCAACGGGATGGGTGAGCCTATTTTCCAAACTTTTCGGCGCCGACAACTTCACGATGGAGCTTTACTGCCTCATTTACGGATAAATTGCTCCGCACGTTCCCGAGAATAAGTCGGACACATTTTTCAAACATGGCCAGGTATATGCTCTTCAAGCACGGGGGCGCAGCCGAGCACCGGGCGCGTGGCCCCTCCGTTGAAGGAGGAAAGCGGTTGGACGGACAGCCTGTACCGGCGACCGGCCACATGACGCCTTCGCAGCGGCGCCGTGCCGAGTCGACGGGCGCCTACCGCCCCGGGTACGAGCTCGTGGCCGAGCAGATCCTCGAACTCATCGCCGAGTCGCAGTTGCAGCCGGGTGACCGGATGCCGACGGAGAACGAGCTGGCCTCACGTCTGGGCACGAGTCGCACGGTGGTGCGGGAGGCGGTGAAGATCCTCTCTGCGATCGGGCGGGTGCGCGCGCACAAGGGGCGCGGCCTCTACGTGACGGACGACGAAGGTCTACTGGGCTCCTCGCGCTGGGGAAGCTTCTTCCTGCCGACCGACCTGGAGCACGTCTACCAGCTCTTCGAATTCCGGCGAGTACAGGAAGCCGCGGCGAGCCGGCTGGCCGCCACCCGGGCGACCCCCGCCGAGTTGCGCGCCATCGAGACCGCGGCAGAGATGTGCCGGGAGGGGCACGCGACGAGGCAGTGGACGTTGTTCGACCGCGGTGACGACGACTTCCACATCGGCATCGCCACCGCCTCACACAATCCGTTCCTCGTCGCGGCGGTACGCGAGGCGCGCCGGTTGCAGCGCCAATCCAGCACGATCGGACTGCACGGCACGGTCGGCGGCCATGCCGCGGAAGCCGTGGAGGAACACGCCTCGATCTGCCGGGCCATCAGGGACGGCGATCCGGAGGCGGCGGCTCAGGCCGCCACGGCTCATCTCGACAACACGCTCGAGGACTACCGGCGTGAGATCCAGCGCCGGGTCTTCGGCTGACCCGCCCGACCGGTCGCGGCCGGCGAGTCGGCATCCCTCTCGTCACCGAAAGGGTTGACAAACCTCAGGGCCTCTCTACGATCCTGGCCTACCGAGAGTACGACCAATGTTCGACATATCGAAAACCATGCTGCTTGTGGGCTCCGTAGACCGCGTGCACAGACTTCAGTGATTTTGTCATGCGCATGCCCAGACTCGACGTCCACGACGTGGCCGCTCACCGCACCATCGTCGACACGTCCCTCCGGGAGGAGAGTCATGCAGCCTTCGTCAGCATTCCCGTCGGAGCTACGGCCCCGCAGGCGGCATTCACCCGTGGCTGTTGCCGCACGCTCGGCGCTGATGTCGATCGCAGTGCTGGCGACCGTGTCCACCTGGCCGATGTCGGCGTCGGCGGCCGGCACCGCGCCGTGCGACATCTACGCCTCGGGCGGAACCCCGTGTGTGGCCGCGCACAGTACGGTCCGCGCGCTCTACGGGTCCTACGGGGGCAACCTGTACCAGGTCAGGCGTTCGTCGGACAACGCCACCCGGGACATCGGCGTCCTCGGCGCCGGCGGCGTCGCCAACGCCGCGGCCCAGGACTCGTTCTGTTCCGGCACCACCTGCGTGATAACCGTCGTCTATGACCAGTCCGGTCGCGGCAACGACCTGTGGTACCAGGGATCCAGGCAGGTCCCCGGCTCGAGCCAGAGCAGTCCCGCGAAGGCGACTTCCGAGTCCCTGACCGCCGGCGGCAGCAAGGCCTACTCCCTGTACATCAACCCCGGCAACAGCTACTGGCGCGACGGCCACGCCACCGGCATCCCCACCGGCAGCAGCCCTGAGGGCATGTACATGGTGACGAGCGGCGCGCACGTGAACAACGGCTGTTGCTTCGACTACGGCAACAGCGAGACCACGCGGAAGGCGGATGCCGCCGGCGCCATGGATGCCATCAACTTCAGCACTTCGTGCTGGTTCGGCGGATGCTCCGGCCGCGGCCCGTGGGTCCAGGCGGACCTCGAATGGGGCCTGTACCCGGGTGGAAGCCAGTCCTGGAATCCCAAACAGCGGGCCTTCACCAGCAAGTTCGTCACCGCCACCCTGAAGAACAACGGCACCTCCCGCTTCGCCATCAAGGGCAGCGATGCCCAGTCCGGCAGCCTGACCACCCTGTGGGACGGCGCCCTGCCGGGCGGCTACAGCCCCATGAAGAAGCAGGGCGCCATCGTCCTGGGCAGCGGGGGCGACTGCTGCAAGCCCGGCGGCGGCGCCAACCTCAGCGCCGGCACCTTCTACGAGGGCGCCATGGTCATGGGCTATCCGTCCGACCAGACGGAGAACGCCGTCCAGGCCAACGTGGTCGCCGCCGGCTACCGCTGACCCGCCGTTCCGACTCGAGGCCGGACGCCGCCCTCGTCCTGATCGCGGCGGGGACCCTCTCGGCTGTCAACCCTCTGCGTCAGCCAGTGCCTTTGGAGCCGACGATGACCTATGCCCGACCGCTTTCGCCAGCGCTACCGCTTTCGCCCGGCAGGAGACTCAGACGAGCAGTCGCCTGGGTAGTGGGCCTCATGCTCGCTTTCGCCGTCCCCGCCGCCGTCCAGCCCACCGCGGCAAGGGCGGACAACCCGATCGTGCAGACCATCTACACCGCCGACCCCGCGCCGCTGGTCCACAACGGCCGGGTGTACCTCTACACCGGGCACGACGAGGACAACTCCACCAACTACACCATGAAGGAATGGCGGGTGTGGTCCTCCGACGACATGGTCAACTGGACCGATCACGGCTCCCCGCTCGGCCTGTCCTCCTTCAGCTGGGCATCCTCCAACGCCTGGGCGGGACAGTCCGTCTACCGCAACGGCAAGTTCTACTGGTACGTGCCGATGACGAACCGGGCGACCGGCCGGATGGCCATCGGCGTGGCGGTGGCCGACAGCCCCACGGGGCCGTTCCGTGACGCCCTCGGTCATCCGCTGGTGGAGAACGGCCAGATCGACCCGACGGTCTTCATCGACGACGACGGCCAGGCGTACCTGTACTGGGGCAACCCGGACCTGTGGTACGTCAAGCTGAACGCGGACATGACCTCCTACTCGGGCAGCCCCACCAAGATCCCGCTCACCACCGCGGGCTTCGGCACCCGTACGGGAGACGCCAACCGGCCCACCCTGTTCGAAGAAGGGCCCTGGGTCTACAAGCGGGGCGGCCTGTACTACATCATCTTCGCGGCCAAGTGCTGCTCGGAGTTCATCGCCTATTCGACCGCCCCCGGCCCGACCGGGCCGTGGACCTACCGGGGCACGGTCATGCCCACACAGGGTGGCAGCTTCACCAATCACCCGGGGATCACCGACTTCAAGGGAGGTTCCTACTTTTTCTACCACAATGGCGCCCTCCCGGGCGGGGGCGGCTACACGCGCTCGGTCGCCGTGGAGAAGTTCTCCTACAGGTCCGACGGCACGATCCCGACGATCAACATGACCAACGCCGGGGCGCCTCAGGTCGGCACGCTCAATCCGTACACACGTCAGGAAGCCGAGACGATGGCCTATGAGTCGGGAGTCGAGACCGAGCCGTCCGGCGAGGGAGGGCTGAACGTCGGATACATCGACAACGGCGACTCCATCAAGGTCAAGGGCGTCGGGTTCGGTGCGGGTGCGTCGTCCTTCACGGCACGCGTGGCCTCGACGGTCGACGGCAGCGCCGTCGAACTGCGCCTGGGCGGCCCCAGCGGGACCGTGGCGGGCCGGTGCAGTGTGCCGAACACCGGTGGGTGGCAGACCTGGACGACGGTGTCCTGTCCGGTCAGCGGCGCGACGGGCACCCAGGACCTGTATCTGAGGTTCACCGGCGGCAGTGGCTATCTGCTCAACATGAACTGGTGGCAGTTCACCGCCGCATCCGCCGCGACAGCTTCGAAGTAGCGCCGCGCCAAGGTGCTGCCCCATCCGCCACGGGCCCGACAGGAGCGGCATCCGTGCTCGGGCCCGGAGCCGCAGCCCGGCCCGTACCACCGCAAGTGATCGCTCACAGGCTCAGGCGACTGAGCCCGGCAACACATCCCCCCTCCTCCACAACCAGGAGTCATCGATGTCGATGCGACGGCGCACCTTCCTCGGCACGGCCGCGGCGGCCGGCGTGGGCTTGTCCCTGGTCGGCGGCACAGCGGCCGCCGGCACCCGGACACCCCGGACGGCCTCCCCGCGCCAGGCGCCCACCCAGAAGTTCCCCATCGGGGTGCGGCAGTTCGACTGGTCCCGCGGTGGACGCCGGCTCCTCACCAAGATCTTCTACCCGGCCGCCACCGGCAACCCGGGCGGCAACCCCGTCCCGGACGCCCCCATCGCGGGCGGCGTCTTCCCCATCGCCGAGTGGAGCCACGGCATGGGGTGCAACTCCGACTGCTACTCCTCGCAGACCCACGACCTGGCCGCCGCCGGCTTCATCTGTCCCGCTCCCTCGTTCTCCGACAACACCAACATCGGCAGCGTCTACAACGGCAACTGGTCGAAGGACGTCTCCGAGGTCCTCACCCGGACACTGGCGCTGAACAGCGCGTCGGGCAGTCCGTTCGCCGGACACATCGACACCAGGGCCGGTGTCGGCGTCTCCGGCCACTCGATGGGCGGGATGACCACCCACGGCCTGCTCACCGCCTGGCCGGACAACCGCATCGTCGCCGCCGTCCCGGTCGCCTGCGTGGACATGGGCAACCCCGCCGGCCTCCACGCCAAGGTGCTGTTCATCCACGGCAGCAACGACGGGACCTGCAACATCAACTCGGCGCGGCAGGCGTACAACGAACTCCCCGCGCCGAAGGCGTTCCTCACCCAGAACGGTGCCGATCACGGCTCGTTCCTGACTCCGCAATACCCGTACTACGCCCAGACGGAGAACACCTTCCTGGACTGGTTCCGCTGGGGCCTGTACGGCGACACCGCCGCCCGTGACCGCCTCCGGGGCGACGCCACCAGCAACGGAACGTCCTGGGTCGCGGCTTTGTGACAGGCGTGATCCACCACTCGCCCTGCCCGCCGCGGCAACCGTTGCGGGCAGGGCGTCCGCGTCCCGGGGCCGGGTTCGCCTCGCCCGCACGTGGGCCCCGGGGTCGCGCCGTCCGGAGGGCCGCCTGCGAGACCCGCGGCGTGGGGGCGGGGGGAACGAAACGGGAAGCGGGTCGTCGAGACTGCACGGCAGTCGTTGACCCGGCCCCCCGAGGAGCCCCCATGGCCGCAGGCTTGCCCCCTACCGTGCGCCGCGCCGCGGCGCCGCGACCCTGGCCGCCGGAGGCCGGGCGGCTGCTCGGAGCCGGCCGGAGCCCTGCCCGCGTCCCGGCCGCCCGACGATCGGCTGCCGCGGCGCGGGGTCCGGGTGCGTACGGTCTACCCCGGCGACAGCCGCCATGACCCCGCCACGCTGGCGCACGCCAGGTGGCTCACCGAGCACGGCGGGCAGGCCAGAACCGTGCCCTCGCTGCCGAGCCAGATGGTCATCTGCGACGGCCGGGTGGCCGTCATCGCCCTGGACGACGGCACCTCCCACGGGGCCGCGGTGCTCAGCGCCCCTGGCATGATCGCCGCACTCCAGGCACTGTTCGAGAACACCTGGCGGTCCGCGCAGCCGCTCGGCACACCGTTCCGCTCCGACCCCGGCTGCCTCAGCCGGCGCCACGCCGAGGCGCTGCGGCTGCTCGCGGAGGGATACACCGACGGGGCGATCGCCCGGAAGCTCGGGGTCTCCACACGCACCGCGCGGCGGATCGCCCAGACCCTGATGGCCCGCCTCGACGCGCGGAGCCGCTTCCAGGCGGGGACCCGCGCCGTGCAGCGCGGCCATCTCCCCGCCTCGGGCGGCTAGGGGGTGTCGTGTGGATCAGGCCGAATCAGCGAGCGGCGTCTGGCGCAGGGGGCACCTCCCAGCGGTAGCTGGGGGACCCTCGCAACCCGCGTGAGGAGAGCGCAGCGGCGCTGCGTGCGACGAGCGCGGGGCCGCGAGGTGCCGCCCGCCGCGGCAGCGGCTGATGTCACAG